>JAJZNV010000018.1 GCA_021852265.1 Nanobdellota archaeon | reverse complement strand
ACATTACCTCAAATGGAATAACCAATTCAATAACCCCAAATCAGCTAATCTCTCCACAGGGAACCTATATCTTCTATATCCCAAACGTCTGTGGAACGTCTTCAGGATCAAGGTATTCATTCACATCCGCTATAACCTACACTGAACCAGGCACCACCTTTCAAGGGCCTTATTCTTCCACAGGTACAGCCGCCGGCACGGTTTCTTCAACAAGCTTGCCAGCAGCAGTTGCGTATTTTGATAACTATAACCATCTTCAATATGTGTGGGGCTGTCCACAGTGGTGCTTACACGCCGAATTTTCTTATATAAATGCGACACAAAGTATCTCTGGAACAAATCAAAGTTATACCGTGACAATGTGGGTAGAATCTTCTATACCTTTTAATACGCTTCCGCCACCGCCAAATAACAGCGCAGTTGCACAGGCACCTCAAGCAATATCCGGGTTTGGAAATACTGCCGTAGATGGGCAAGAGATTGCAACCGTTACTGGCCGCCTATTTTTACACCGTTGTACTTCTGCAGATAGTCTTTTAACTCCGGCTAATCCAGTTTCAAATTTTTATGATGGGCATTGGCATTTTATTGCATTTTCGGTTTCAACCAGCGCTTACATTGGCATGGTCGACGGATTATCTGGAAGTGTGACTTTGCTCAAGCAGTATACGGATGGACCGATGTTTTATTTTGGAGGTTATTCAGAATGCTATCCGCAGCCATTTACCGGCTATATCTCTAATGTTCAGTTATATAACGTTGCACTTACGGCCGCGCAGCTCACACAGATCTATCAGGAAGGTATTCTCGGCTCGCCTATTTTGGTTAAAGGCAATGGGCTAGTTGCATGGTGGACTTTGAACGCTACCGTTGGTGGACAGGCTAAGGATTATAGTGGCAACAATTTTAATGGACAATTAAATAATGTAACTATCAATAGTAATTATCCCAGCGGTCAATTCGGTGGTTGATCGCATTTTAAACTATCCTCTAATCGTAGCACAAAAGTTCAAGAACGTTTTTATTTTAAGAGCAGCAGAAGGATATTATTATATGGATGCTAAAGAATATTTTGAGCAAATTTCTTCAGAAGTTTTAAGACAGTATAAGATTATTGGAGATATTAAAAAGATAAAAATCCCAGTCGCTGCCGATGTCGGTGCAAGAATTGAAGGACTTATCTCGGTTTTAGACCACAGGCTCCTTGGCAGTGGCTTAGCAGAATTCATAAGAGAATCTGAGAAAAAATATTCTCCAAATGATTGGAGGGTTGCTATAGATAGTGCACTAGCCACTGCAAATTCAAAATTTATTAAATTTGATAATGATTTAGCAGCCATAGAGATGGGTATTCGGGTAGGGCTGGCATATATAACTTCTGCGATAGTTTCTGCGCCCTTAGAAGGGTTTGTGAAGGCCGAGTTCAAGAAACGGAAGGATGGTCAGGACTATATTGCATGCCACTTTGGAGGGCCGGTTAGGGGCGCCGGCGGGACAGCCGCAGCGTCAGTTTTAGTAATCGCAGATGCATTGCGCGTTGCATTTAAGTTGGGGAAATACGACCCAGATGAAAATGAGATAGGGCGTGCAAAAGTAGAAGCCACCGACTATAACGATTTCGAGGCCAGATTGCAGTACTTTCCTAATGTGAATGAGATAGATTTTATGGTACGTAATTTGCCGATAGAAATAGATGGAGATCCAACTACTGATAGAGAAGTATCTGCATACAAGAACCTCCCGAGAATAAAGACGAATCGGATCCGTGGCGGAATGTGTCTTGTCTTATGTGAGGGGATAGCACAGAAGGCTGCAAAAGTACAGAAAATGCTTAAAGGTTTTGGTGAAAATTATGGCATAGCAGACGATTTTAAATTTCTATCGGCATACATCGAGCTCAAGGAACTTGAACACGCGAAATCCGTAGAGCAGGAAAAGAACACGGGCAATGCCAAAAAAGTATTGCCGAATTACAGGTACCTAGAAGAATTGGCGGCAGGAAGACCCGTTTTTTCGTATCCGTTGAGGAGCGGGGGTTTCAGACTCAGGTATGGACGTAGTAGAACCTCTGGATTTGCAGCTGCGTCAATAAACCCTGCGGTCAATATAATAATGAACGACTTTGTGGCAACAGGATCCCAGCTACGTGTTGAGCTTCCCGGGAAAGCTTGTGCTGTAACGCCCTGCTCATCAATAGAAGGCCCAATTGTAAAATTAATCGATGGATCCGTGCGCAGGATAAGGACAAAAAAAGATGCGCATGAGTTACTTAAGAATATAGTCGAAATACTATATCTCGGGGATATTCTTTTCAATTATGGGGACTTTGTTGAACAGGGGCATCTTCTTATGCCATCACCATTTGTAGATGAATGGTGGAATGAGATAGTTTCTGGAAACGGCGAGCAAGCAGTGAGTGAATCAAAGAAAGTAAAATCATTTTTGGAGCACTGTGAATTTTCGCGCAAATTTGGTATTCCTCTACACCCCTCCTTTCTCTACTTCTGGACCCAGATATCGCATGAACAGCTTTCTGCACTTATCGAGGCGGTTTATACAAAAGGGAGGGTTGAAGTGCAGGAAAAAATAAACGGAGACAGCTCCAAGTTACTTATACTTCCAAATGAGCCGGAGCTTAAGCGTACGCTTGAGTTATTGGGCGTGGAACATAAGATGATAAGCGATATAATAATAGAGGATGCGGATGCCCTCCTGGGGACATTGGGGTACCAGAAATTAAGTGCAGAAAAAGCACTTTCAATTGCGCAGGAGAACGCTGAAAACTTAATAACTTTAAGTCATTTGAGTGACGTCGTAATCCGCGACGCCGCTGGGACTTTTATAGGGGGGCGATTAGGTAGGCCGGAAAAAGCAAAGATGAGGGAAATGGATACAAATCCGAACGTGATATTCCCAATTGGTTCAAGCGGCGGTCCATCCAGGAATATAATGGTTGCTGCAGAGAAGGGTACAATAGAAGCTGAATATGGGTTATTCTTCTGTAATAGGTGTAAAAAAGAGAGTATATACGCTACATGCCCGATGTGCGGCTCAGAAACTGAACGTTTCTTTTATTGCAGGTCTTGCATGTCAAGGACGAAAGAAAGAGTCCACCATGGCAAGGAGACGACAGCTAAGACTTGGGTTAAGGTGAACCTAAAAGAGTATATAGATGCCGCATTTGCAAAAATAGGCGTAACGGAGCGGCCAAGCATGATAAAGGGCGTAAAAGGCGTTTTTAACTCATCCGGTGCGATAGAGCCGCTTGAGAAAGGCATACTTAGGTCCATTAATGATCTGAACGTAAACAAGGACGGCACAGTAAGATTCGATGCGATAGAGGTTCCAATAACGCACTTCAAGCCGAAGGAAATTGAGACTAGCCTCCAGAAACTTGCTGAATTGGGTTACGAAAAAGATATCTATGGACAGAGACTCGAGAACTCCGAACAGATTCTTCAATTGAGACCCCAAGACATCATTCTGCCGACATATGGTGGACCGGATGAGAGCGGAGCAGACGTAATGTTTAGAGTGTCAAAATTCATAGATGAACTTTTGATTAAATACTATGGTAAAAAGCCGATAATGAACGTCGGGTCAAAACAGGATCTTGTTGGAAAGTTGGTCGTTGGGCTTGCGCCCCACACCTCATCGGGCATCGTCGGCAGAATAATCGGTTTCTCAAAAACGCAGGGGTTATTTGCACACCCCTTCTTCCATGCTGCGATGAGAAGAAACTGCGATGGTGATGAGGCGTCACTTTTGCTCCTGTCAGATATGCTTCTAAACTTTGACAGAGAGCTTCTGCCAGACTCGAGAGGAGCACGTTATATGGATTCTCCATTGGTTCTTTCGATAAAACTTGACCTGAACAGCGTTGACTCAGAGGCATATAACATAGATATAGTTGACAGGTATCCGGTTGCTTTCTATGATGCAACGCTATCCTATGCGAAACCATCAGACGTGAAAATAAGACAGGTTAAAAATATACTGAATGAACCCGACGCGGCCATGTTTTTTACACACGATACCGATGACATAAATGATGGAATAAACGTTTCCTCATATAAGACTTTAGAAACAATGGCCGAAAAAGTGAACTCTCAGATGGATCTCGAATCCAAATTGAGGGCGGTGGACCTGTCAGATATAGCCAGAATCATAATAGACAAACACTTCATAAAGGATATAAAAGGAAACTTAAGACGCTTCGGTACACAGGAATTTAGATGCGTCAAGTGCAATAACAGGTACAGGAGAATCCCTCTGATAGGGAAGTGTACGAAGTGTGGTGGGAATATAGTTCTTACCTCTAGTGAAGGCAATATTAAAAAATACCTTTATCTTTCCATAGAAATAGCGGATAAATTCAATGTGCAAAGTTATCTGAAAAATGAATTGGCACTGCTAAAATCCGAGATAGACGCAATTTTTGGCATTTCCAGTGCACCTGCAAATGGAAAGAAAACTCCGGTTATTGTAGAAGCAAGTAAGCAAACCTCATTGGCGGCATTTTAACTAAGGGTGCAAAATAGTCTGCTGTTAAAATCAATTATCAGGAGTTACGATTAGAAATCACGTCGGTTGTGCTCAAGCATGTTCTCAAGTTTTTCCAGGGCTTCCTGTAGCAAAAGATCCTTTACTACGCCCTCGACTTTAACATTAAAGTTCTTCTTTCCGGATGCTAAGAGGTTCAACTGGTATTTTCCGGTTATATCTCGTATTTTCTTAACGTGTATTTTCATTCTCTGGATGCCGGCCTCATTATAGAAAAGCCTCTCTCTCTTGTTTATCTCGCTTCTTATCAACAAAATGAAATCCCAATCATATTCTCCGGATAGTTGTACATCTATATTATCACCTATGCTCTTCCCGCCCAACATGTCTAGTATCTTTAACCTGCTGAGGATGCCAACCGGTTTCCCGTCATTATCGACTACTATTGAGCCCTTGATTTTAGCAGATAGCATCATCTCAAGCGCCTTTCTTAAGTTCAATGTCAATGAAATCTGAGGCAACTCCCTTCGGGATATCTCCATCACGTTTTTCTCTAGTGCAGTATCCTTGTTTGCATCCATTCCTTTTTTATCGCTCTTCTTCCCGGCGACAACAGCAAACGTATACCTTAATATATCGGATAGCAATACCTGTCCGACAACCTTTCCAAAATTGTCTATTATCGGAAGCCCATCTACTCTGTTCAGTGCAGCAAGTTTTTGCGCCTTTCCAAGTGTGTCCTCAGTTCGGAGAATTGGAAACCTCCTTATAACAACATCTTCTACCTTCAATGAGTCGAATACCCTGCTGTTGATAAGGAGCTTTATGATATCATAGTCGGAGACGATTCCTACCAGTTTGTCATCCTCATCTGTTATCGGTATCGCACCCATACCATTCATTTGCATGGACCTTATTGCTTTATCTATTGAATCTTTTGGTGAAAGAACAGCGACCTTCCTCACAAACTTTTCAATTTTATCGGATTTTAGTGCCTCATTTGATATCAAGTCATAGTAAACGAGCAACCCAAAATATTTTTTATTGTGTACGACTGGCAGTTCCTTTATCTCCTTAGAATCCATAAGCGTTATTGCCTTACTCATGGAAGTGTTTTTTTCCACAGATATGACTTTTTTCGTCATTATTTTTGAAACGTTCACATAACCTCCAGATTTGCTAAAATGTTAATGATGCCTTTAAATAAATATGTATGTTTATATGGGAACAGCTATTGTCCTTTCTCTATCAGTACCAACCTATACAATCCAAATACTCCACACAGCATCCCTAGTACAACATAAGCAAGGAAAAGAGCATACGCTGCAATGAGCCCTGCGCCATTCATTGAGCCCAAGTATGCAAAGAGGAATCCCACTGTTCCCGGTGAAAATGGCAGATAAAACAATATTCCCAAAAATACGAACAGGCTAAAAACAAATGAGAACAATACTCCCTGTGTGAGGGTTTTTGCACTCTTAGATTTCAGGTAGAATGCAGTCAGGAGCATAAATGCCCCTGCGATACCGAGAAGCGGCAATAGTAGGTATAATGAGTCAGCAGTCAGGGTGTTGACTTGCTCTACAAACCCTATAAAATTAGATAGCGTTGAATTGGTGGAATTCAGATAAGGTGCAACCACGCTTTGGAATGAGGCGGCATTAAAGGTGAGGGCTCCCCAGCTTACATAGGTAAGTATGACTACTGCAGATAACGCACAGATACCGGATAGCAGCGAAAGCACAAATAAGAATTTGCTGCCAGTTAATTTGCGTAGTTTGTTAATATGCGAAGCAGGCGATCGTTCCATTCTATTATCATCTAAAATTCTGCAGATTTAAATACTTTAATTGTAGCCCCACAACTAAATCGTCCCAACCTTGAAGACCTTAAATCTGATAGAGTTTAAATACTATCACTTTCAAATGGTTATATATAGTAAATTTCATGGAAGATGAGCTTAAATTAAGGGTATATAATCCAAAGACCAACCTCTCCGATCAATCAACACCTTACTCTGTAGGTTCTTCTTATACTCACCAAACTTACTGAGAAGGTATACATTCTGAGTTCCACCGCCGTATACACTTAGGTAATTATCAAGACGGGAGAAGTCAATCTTTTCCATTTCCTGTTCAGAGAAAGATTCATTGGATACCCAGTACTTTATGCGCCTTATCGAACGTCCTAACATGGCAAATTCGAAGGCCGAAGCATCGGCGTTAGGCATGATAGAGGACAACCCTAGTATACGAGATGGTTCCATTGTGCTACTGACAGAGTTAGGACGTGCACCCTTCTATAGGCAGTTGACGATTATCCTTAAGAAGGAGAATGGCAAGTTTTCTCAGAAACTTTAGTTGCAAGATTAAGTGGTAGTTACCTTTGTAGGGTAACTAAACATACTTAAATACCAAGTGATTACTCTAATTAGAAATGGCAAATCCGAGTTTAGCTTTGCTGATGCCAAACCTTAGCTCACTTAATGAAGCAAGTAGGAAGGCATTTCTACTAGAAATAAATAAGAGTGTACCTGAAGGGACCCTAGTTCTACTGGACGGCAAAGTGCCCAAATATGACGATATTTTTAGCAATCTTAAACTAATAACATTCTCCCATGGCAAGGATTTAGGGGATACTCTTAGAACAGGCCTGGCAGCATCCGTAGAACTTGGTGCTGAGAAAACGATTACATTTGAAAACTATTCTATTCTAAATGCAAAATGGTTCATGCCCTATTTGGATGCCGGCAACATTATAGAATCTAAAAAGAGAGGTTTTGTTGAGATGGTCGTTACTGAAATAGCCAATATTCTCTCTTTTTGCAATGCGTATAATGGCTTTTCAATGAACAGGATATTCACAAAAGAGGCAGCCTCTGTTATAAAGGAGACACGTCTGCAAGGGAAAGGATTTCTATTAGAGTGCACAAATGCCCTTAACTCAAAGGGGATAAAGACGGTAGAAGTGATAAAAAAGGACCTTAAGTCCCAATCAAACAAGCTAAATCTGAAGGAATCAGTGTCTTCAGTGGTAAAGAGCATAAACAAATCATCAGTTCTTTTTAGCGTCTTCAGTTCCCTTGCATACCTTGTGAACATAGTTGCAGTTTACTTTAGTCTGAGCGTCGGGGCATTTTACCCGCTCGCTGTCTTTTTCGGGGGTGAGCTGAGCGCAATATCCAATTTTGTAATGAATGAGAAGATAAACTTCAAGAATAAGGGGTTCCTGAATTCCGCTTATAGGCTTGGAAAGTTCAATAGTCTGGCCGTGATACCACTCCTTTTTGACATAATCCTTATAGGATACCTCGCGGGATATGCACACGTCCTGGGTAAAACGCTATTTACCGATATATCCATAATATCTATAATGGCAGTTTCCACGGTATCGTTTGTTTTAATAACCAAGCTGATGTGGGTACGTGATAACCACATAAGAGTTGCGGCATGAACAAACAGCAAAAAAGAATCCTTATCGTGCTTTCAGAATCCCTTTGGCTTTATTTCCTGCTCATATGGCTATACATAGCCGTAGAAAATTTGATCTACCCTGTGCAGGTTGCAACTACGAATCTGGCAGAGTATTTTCCGGTTCCGCAAAACCTGCTTGTCCTAGCTGCATTCGCCGCTTCCTTTGTGTCTTTTATTATCTGGAGATATCTCAAGGAATCTGGTCAATAATACAGGTGTTTCGGTTTTTCGATAATCCAATGCAGATCTGGCATGTGCAACAGTTTGGCAGTGGCACAGTTCTCTTTTAAAATGCAACATTGTAGCCGTTAAGATGATAGTCAGCAGATCAAATACTTGAATTTTTTGCGCTTTTTCCAAAGTCAAGCACAAAGAATGTTCAATAAGATCTGGCTTTCTCACATCGCGCCTCTTGGTTAAGTCTGTATAATCTGCAGGTAGATCTAATAAAATGGACCGGGAGGGATTTGAACCCTCAGCCTCCGCCAGATCCGAAGATTTGCGAAAGCGGCGTCATGCCATTAGACCACCGGCCCATCGGATAATATTAGCTTTATAAGTTAAAAAATGTTTTATAAGGATTAATAAGCCACAGTTTTTGTTATGGTTGAAAAATTAAAGGACAGGGCGCTGAGAATGCCGCTTACCTACATCATCCTCGGTGCACTGGTAGCGATAGTTTCTGCGAGGACTTATGTACTGCTGGGAGGAGACCTAAACTTATCGTATGGTGGCGTGACATTCCATCACTTTTTTACAGGTGCAATAATCGTCGCGGCGATAGGCGTTATAGTCTTCGAACTGGATGGTAAGTACATGCGCGATAGATTCACAAAGAGTCTTTTGGCATTTATTTTTGGAACTGGGCTCGGGATGATAATAGATGAATCTACATTGCTGCTGGTAGGTGGGCAGAGCTATACCCTTGCGCAGTACTATAGTCCATTGAATCTGTCCATTGAATTTGGAGCGCTCGGATTGCTGTTTGCATTATTCCTGCTGAGGCTTTTTATAAGCTCATTTTCCAATAAAAGGAGATAGTTGCAGACGGGCGTTTCGTGTAGATAAGCTTAAATTCCTATAAATGTCTAATTAATAGAATAATAATATGATAATAGATGGAAAAGATTCCGTGTTGGGGAGGGTAGCGACGTACGCTGCTAAAGCTGCACTAGAGGGCGAAAAGGTAGTGCTCGTAAATGCCAATGATCTTGTGATAATAGGTGAAAAAAATAATGTCGTCGCAAAATATAGAACCAAGCTGGAGATAGGGACGACTTCAAAAGGACCATTCTTTCCGCGTGATGTAAAAGGAATAGTAAAAAGGGCAATAAGGGGGATGTTGAAAAGGAAAAGCCCACACGGAAGAGATGCATTCCGCAGGATAACGGTATTTGCAGAACTCCCAGAGGAGTACAAAGACAAAGAGAAGCTTAATTTTGCTCATGTTAGGCTCGACAAGCCGATACACATGGTCAAGATAGCAGAGCTTTCGAATATACTTAAGTACAGGCAATCTTGATTATGAAAAAGAATATAGTAATAGTCGCGAAGAGAAAAACGGTCATTGCTAGAGGTGTTGTAACTGAGGGGGCCGGAAAGGTGACCGTAAATGGCAAACTTCTTTCAGCTTATTCCGAATCACTTTTTAGAATGATAGCTAGCGAACCTATGATTATCGCTGCCGAATTGGCCCAGAAATATGATATAGACATAATGGTTGCCGGTGGCGGGACAATGGGGCGTGCACATGCTGTTAGGTCAGTTATAGCGAAGGGTCTCTCGAAGAAAGAAAAAACACTAAAGAAAAAGTTTCTTGAATATGACAGATCACTGCTCGTTGATGATAAAAGGCAGACCGAAGCGCAAAAGCCTTACAGAAGTTCTGCTAGGGCACTTAAACAAACGTCATACAGATGAATCGGCATTGGTTATACAAATTAACTAGTGTACTTACACTACGATTTGATTTTTCGCAGCCCAAGACAACAGTTCGATCAGCTCTTCTAGAGAATATTTTCTGGCCTCGCGGGGGATTGACTCAAGCACTAGCTCTAGATCCGGCACATATGGTCTTAATTGTTGCGGTATCACAGAATACGTTTTTACCAGGGATGTCAGTATAACTTCCGCATCATTTTCGGTTATAGAAGTTCCGATAAATCCCATGGATTAGTAAAAATTAAAATACTTGCCCATGTCGATGCTAAATATACCTACTAACAATAAAAACACGCCTATCGCAGAAACCACTATTGAGCTGTAAAGCATTGGAATCGGCAGTGCGGAAAATGCATCATTTAACCTATATGTTACGTGCGGTACGTTGACTCCCGCGGCAGCATTTGCTAATTCAAGCACGCCAACTACAAAAACTATCAATCCTATTATAAGCCAGAGCATTTTCATAGAATTATATGAACGAATCACAATTTAAATCTTTCCGGGAAATTTCAAGAGGGATAAGAACGGCGGATGAAACATATATATGTAATAGCTATCATAAAATAACATAAAAAGTATGTTCAAAAAAAAGTGCAGCTCTTGCAGTTTTGCGTTGGAAAAGAGATGGAATTTCTGTCCAAATTGTGGATTTCCGCTCAACAGACAAGGCATGGGTCCTTCTAATATAAACGTCGACTTGAGCAAAATGATGCAGCAGATGGTCGGTCCACTTCTTAATGGGCTTATGAATGGAGGTATGTTTCAGACACAGCCAGTTCAAAGACCAGTGCAAACAAATTTACAGGAAAAATTCGCAAAGGAGATGGGAAGCATAAATGAAGTAGCAGAACCCGAAGATCTGGTGTCCAATAACGGCGATACAATAGTGCACGCGATAGGTCTTCCTGGCGTCAAGAGCAAATCTGATATTAACGTGACTAAACTGGAAAATTCTATCGAGGTCAGGGCACTTGCAGGAAAGAGATTGTACCTAAAAATAATAAAGAGAGAAAAAGGAGAAGGGATATTGTCAGAGCAGTTTACTAAAGAAAATCTAATTCTGGTCCTAAAGAAGATATAACAGTGTTAGCACAAGTTCCTTTCGGAGCCACGATAAGTTTATACACTCATTTTCTGGCTTAAGAGAATTCTTTTGCCGATATTATTTAAAAATCTTCTACAGAAATCATAAAAATTAAATACGAAAGATCTCGCTTATAAAAAATGAAAAAGCAAAAAACTAAGCTTTTCGTTTATGATTCTTCATCAGAACCGTCGTCGAGGTCCTCTTCATCTTCACCCTCTTCGTACATTCCGTCAAGGTCGTCGTTTTCTTCTACGATGTCTTCCTCTTCGACTTCTTCTTTCTTCTTATTTTTCATAGTCTTCTTTGCTGCCATTAAAACCTCCAATGGTTTTTATGCATCTTTTTATGGAAAATGCACCTACATTTTAAGAGAAAAATGTTCTTTATAAATGTTTCTGTAAAGGTACAATTCGTAAATATTACAAGCTAATAAGCTTAAGAACGTATTTTATTTAGATTACTATTATGGTAAAGACCAAGGATAAATCAGCATTTAAGAGGGATTTTAATTTCCTCGTCGACACTGCAAGAAAAATCTTTACAGAAAATCAAAAATTGTCTGATAGGTACGCATATATCGCCTATAGGATTTTCTTATCGAAGAAGTTGAAATTATCTAAAAACGAAAAAGTTTTAATATGCAAGAGATGTAATAAAATACTTATACCCGGGAAGACCGTTATAGTTAGGCTAAAAAACGGTATAATAACGTATAAATGCTTAAATTGCGGTAATGTAAGAAAATTAGGATATGATAAGGGCAACAGACGTTGATCAGATACAGCTCGTGAGGGCGCTCGCAGAACGCTTGAAGACGGAGAAGGCACTTGCACCTCCTACGTGGTCAAGATTTGTAAAAACTGCATCCGCAAAGGATCGTGTGCCGTCACAAGCTGACTGGTGGTACTTAAGGGCAGCGAGCATGCTTAGGCGCATGTATATCGATAGGCGTCCGATCGGCGTGAGTCGTTTAAGGAGAGTTTACGGAGACAAGGAAAAAAATAGATACAGCGGCAGACACTTTCAACCTGCTGGCGGTGCAATAATTAGGAAGATCCTTCAACAATTGGAACAGGCGGAATTCGTCAAGAAAGTAAAGATAAAGAATAGGCCGGGGCGAAGGATATCTCCAAAAGGCATCTCACTAGCAGATAATACTGCCAAGTCATTGACAAAATAATATGCAATCTTCAGATCAAATGGATAAAGAGTCGCTTGAGCGTAGAAGACAGATAGAAAAATTGAAACAGGAAATGTTTTCAAAGTATCTCACAAAGGAAGCTCGAGAACGACTTGGAAATCTGCGTCTCGCACATCCGGAACTTGCCGAGAATGTTGAAAACATGTTGCTGCAATCCGCTCTTGAGAACAGGATAAAGGGCGTAATAGATGACAAAAAATTGAAAGAACTTCTTACAGTGTTGTCCGAACCAAAAAAAGGAGGAAAGATAACATTTAGGAGGGATAAATGACACGTAATAAATCTGCGAGAGGGAAGAGGGCACTTATAAAGCACGCGAGAAAGGTAAGCAGACCACCGGTGTTCGCTCAGTTAAGAAAATTTGGTACGCGGCGCATAGACCGGTCTAGATTAAATTCTAACGTTGGTAGATGATTTTATGACAGAACAAAAAATAATGATGATAAATATGCGGAAAGCAATAGAAGCGGTTCCAGTTTATAAAAGAGCGTCAGCCGGCGTGCGCTTCATGTCAAGCTTCGTAAAACGTCACATGAAGGCACAGAAAGTAAGAATAGAGATGGAAGTAAATGATGAGCTGTTCAAAAATGGCATAAAAAATCCGCCGACTAGATTAAGAGTTGTATGTTCAAAGGATGATAAAAATGTCGTAACAGTCGGTTTGATAAAATCTGGCGCAGCCGAGAAAAAATAAAGAATGGAAATAAATGAGGAAGATCTTAGCAAAAGACTTCTAGAAATAGAGTACATTCGTAAGGAACTGGAGAACTATATAAACGCTTTAAATGCTCTCCAGATGACACAGGATACCCTATCGAGATCGTTGCTCGGCCTGGGCAATCTTAAGAGCACAGATAAGGAAGTACTGTTGCCATATAGTCCTGATATATTTTTGAGGGGGACAATATCCGATGCAAATTCTGCAGTTGTCAATATCGGCAGCAATATATTTAAGACGATGCACATCTCTGATCTAAGGGCTAAATTGGAAAAGGATCTTGGCGAAGTGCAGACGAATATCGAACAGATAGCACGAATAATACAGCAATTGCAGGAGCAGGGCTCAAAGTTGGAGCAAGAAGCAAACAAAATGTATGAAGACTACCAAACTAGTTTGAAGTAAAGTATGTTCGATTTTATAAAGAAAAAAATAAAAGATTCTATAAATTCAATACAGAAAAAACTCTCTAAAGAGGAACATTCTGAAGAGCCGCAAAAATTTGAACTTGAGCGTAAAGGGCTTCAGAGAGAAGAGGCTGCTCAAACAGTAGAGCTAAAAAAGGAGGAAAAGAAGATTTCCGCGGAGATTCATGAACAGCAATTAAAAGCCCCCGTAAAAAAAGAGGCCATTCGCAAGCATGACGGAGAACAGCGGAAGACTAAACAAATCTCCGAACCAAAAGTTAAGAAACAGGAGAAGGAAGTAGAGAAGCATAGGGTTTTTTCACATGCAATCAATAAAGAGGATATTGCAAGTCTATACGCTGGAATAAAGGATGCATTGCTGGAGAATAATGTTGCCGTTTCTGTTTTGGATGCGATACACAAGGATTTAGAAGAGAATCTGCTGGGAAAAGAAGTGTCATTTCTAACAAATAAAAAAGAGATAGAAGGCGCAATCAAAAAAAGCATCTCTGATGTAATGTTTGAGTATCCAGTTAAAAATTTAATGGCAGATATACAACATAAGAAACCATATGTTATACTGTTCGTTGGTGTGAATGGCGCAGGGAAAACTACGACTCTTGCCAAGCTTATCCATTTCTTCTTAAAAAATGGACTGAAAGTAACAGTATCTGCCAGTGATACCTTTAGAGCAGCCTCAATAGAACAGTTAGAGATACATACAAAAAATCTTGGTGTGGAAATAATAAAACACAATTATGGGGCAGATCCTGCAGCAGTTGCGTTTGATGCAATAAAGCACGCCAAAAGTGAGAATACTGACTTGGTTCTTATAGACACAGCTGGCAGAAGTGATATAAATAAGAATTTAATAGACGAACTTAAAAAAGTTAAGCGAGTAAGCAAGCCAGATCTCACTATCTTCGTAGGAGACGCGCTCACTGGAAACGATGCAGTTAATCAGGCGCGCATTTTTGATACGGAGGTTGGAATAGATGCAACGATACTCTCAAAGGCAGATGTGGACAAGAAAGGCGGCGCAGTACTATCAATTTCGTACATTACTAAAAAGCCAATACTATTCCTAGGCACAGGTCAAGGATATGACGACTTAATTCCTTTCGACAAGGAAAAGACCGCTAACTTTTTATTAGATTAATTTATAGTGCAGAACGGCTACCCGTTTGCATAGCGTGTGCACAAATTAAGAGATTACTCCTGTAAAGAAACTCGGCAT
>JAJZNV010000008.1 GCA_021852265.1 Nanobdellota archaeon | reverse complement strand
TTATTAAGTATCGTTATACTATGAGAAAGCACATAAATTACGAGAGGCATCGTAATGTTTAGCTCCAGCTGGCCTGCTTGTGTACATAATAAGATTACATCATCATTTCCGATTACCTGGAATGATACCATCAAAACCGCTTCTGCCATACTAGGGTTTACCTTGCCAGGCATTATAGAAGACCCCGGTTGAACTGGCGGCAGTGAAATCTCATCAAATCCAGTTATTGGTCCAGAATTTAGAAGACGAATATCATTTGTTATTTTAACCATATCCGCCGCAAGGCTCCTAACGACAGATGAAGCCTCTAAGAAGTCGGCAAGCGATTGAGTTGCTTCCGGCAAAAATTGTGCTGGCCTTAAATCTAAACCGGATATTTTACTCAGGTACTCTATCGTTAAATCTCTATAGCGCGGGTCTGCGTTTAGTCCCGTGCCGACGGCAGTGGCGCCTATATTTATCTCCTTTAATTTTTCTAAGACGACATCTATTCTATTCTTGCTTTTTGAAATCATCCTTGCCCAAGCCTCAAATTCCTGACCGAGTCTTATGGGTGCAGCATCCATTAGATGGGTTCTTCCACTTTTTACTATACCATCGAATTCTTTGGCTTTTTTCATAAACGCCATCTCCATATAATCGGCAGTTTCTTTTAAGCGGAGTAATAATGTTATAATAGTTAATCGCATTGTAGTCGGAATAACATCATTTGTTGACTGGCTCTTATTTACATCATCATTTGGATGTATCATCGAGTAATCTCCTTTCTTCCCACCAAGAAGTTCTATAGCTCGATTTGCGATAACCTCATTTGCGTTCATATTATTGGAAGTTCCAGCACCAGCTTGGTATACATCAACTACAAACTGGTCTTTAAGTTTTCCAGAAAGTATCTCATCGGAGGCACTGATTATCGCTTCCGCCTTCTTTTTATCAAGTACTCCGGTCTTTAAGTTGGCCTGTGCTGCAGCTTTTTTAACCATTATCAGGGCGCTTATGAATTCAGGGTAAGGGCGTAATCCAGAAATCGGAAAATTCTCCACCGCTCTTTGTGTTTGTGCACCCCAGTAAGCGTCTTTTGGAACTTTAACCTCGCCAAGATAATCATGCTCAATTCTAAAGTCCATATTATAGTTATAAGATGTGAGTAAATAAAGTTACCGACATGATTAGGGTATTCAATTACTCTTTTGTATGGATTAAAACCGCTCTAAACCGGCGCGCATTAATATTTTTAATCGATCAACTCCGTTTATGCGTATAATCTCATCCGCAACAGAGTGCGGTACTAAGTTTTTCCAGTTTTTTCCACTAGACATTAATTTTCTTATATTTGTGGCGGATAATCTGTCCCTTTTTATTAGACCGGGACTTTTGACAATGTAATCCCTGCCGGCAAAAATACGCCTAGTGATGGGATTATTCGTGTAAACTACTTCAAATGCTGGCGAAAGAGTTTCTATTTTTGACGCCCACAATTCATCATTTCCAACATCTTCTATAGGTACAATGTAAAATTCTTTTGCATTTAGTTCCTTTAATATCTTGTTGATAATAACAATCCGTTCGCCTGCACTAAACGGATTTTGTGGCGTGTTTGAGTATTGTGCGCTTCCGATGGCAACTATTACAGAATCATTTTCTTTTATTATTTTTTTTAAAATACTTAAATGACCGTTATGGAATGGCTGAAATCTGCCTATAAAGATAGCCCTCATATGTTAAGCCGTAGTCAAGTGAATGCCACACTAGCAGTCTAGGACAGTGTACAAAATCACCTTTTTTTTCTACCGGGGTATGGGAAAGGTGTATTTGGTTCCGGCGGCTTTGGACCGCTGTATTTAAGATTTTCCATCTTAATGTAATTCACTCATTAAATTTAAAGCTTAATTGATTAGGCAATAGTTTTGCCAAATTTACGTTAACTATCAAAGTGGCGTCATTTAGGCGTTATCCCAGTAATGCTTATCCTGGGTTGTCTGTGATTCTAACGTGCTTTTGATTTTATAGTGTGTAAAAACCAGACCATATTCTTTCTCAAATCGAGATTCCCAGTCACCATGGCAATGCTTGAGTATAGAATAATCAAATTTAAGGTTCTTTAAATCACATGTGTCTAAACTTTTCTGAGTACGGTCCTCCGGCTCCAATGCAGATTCTATTTTTGCATCAAATACGGTCCTTTCATTGTATTTTATGATGAGTTCATCTGGTTCGGCATTGTCATTATAAAAATGGTGCTCTATCACCAATCCAGAGGCTTCATCTGAGTATACATAAATTGACTTGTCCTTCTCTTTATACGCAGTTACAAAATCACCAAAACTATAGTTACTATATAATAGAACAAGCGCCTTTTGAAGCACGTTGGCTTTGACTAGTTGGCGATAATTCGCCCCTTTCTTACTCAATACCTCTGCAAGTTTATCTTTCATATATCTTAGGTTAAGATTCAAACCAGTATATAACCTTTATTTTTAGTTTATTATGCCGATGCACCGTTAGCCATCTTCGGTTTATTAGAGTTGAATGCAAGGTATGAACCAACTGTTGTTACA
This sequence comes from Nanobdellota archaeon, assembly GCA_021852265.1. Classification (GTDB taxonomy): domain Archaea; phylum Nanobdellota; class Nanobdellia; order Parvarchaeales; family Parvarchaeaceae; genus Parvarchaeum. The sequence goes on along the minus strand of JAJZNV010000008.1, from coordinate 49,500 downwards.
ATGTTTGTTATTATTATGATATACGTAACTAGTTCTACAAACGTATTTGCAAGCGGTATATTATAGCTCAATGCCAATATAGCAAGCGTTGCAGGGGTCAATCCCTGTGCACACAGCAAGAATATCGTCTTTTTGTTGTAAGCAAGTCTAGATCTGAAGGTAGAGATTGTTGTTGCGAATGCGCGCGAGGCTAAAAGGATAATGACTATGGCACTTCCGATTATAAGTCCAAACAGCAAGCTGCTCAATGCTATGCTAAATATAAGTCCCAGAAAAACAAAGAAGAAAGTTTCCAAAAGAAAACTAATCTCCTCCTGAAATTCTGCCAATCGTTTTTCTAATGTGCTCATCTTAAATACCTTATGTATTATTTCACCTATGAATCCATGATTCCCGAGAACTATCCCAAATATAAGCACCGCTAATAGTCCGCTCCCACCGAGTGATGAACTTACAGAATACGTTAAGAAAAGGAGCCCGAGCGTGAGTACATAAGTGTATTTGTATTTTTTAATTGCATTTAATAGATAAATCCAAATCAGAGATAATGCCAACCCTATCACAATTCCAATCGAAAGATTAGACGCAATGGAGGATACTGCATTAGAAAGGCTTACGCCACCACTTTGATACAAGCCGACGAAAGTAATGAAGAAGATAACAGTTAATATCGAATTTAATGCGGATTCAACTGTAAGAAATACTCTAACGTCTTCTACTAATGGAAGTCGTCTAGCAAGCGGCACCATCACTGCGGCGGTAGTTTCACCGCCCACAATTGAACCAAATATAAGTGCTTGCGTCCAATCCCATCCGAGGACGCTGTGCGCAAAGAATGCGATTATAATCATGCTTAGTATGACATATAAAATAACTTGAGTGAAGATGCGTCCCCCATTTCTAAGCAGAGCACGTATGTTTATGTAAATCCCTCCAGAAAAAAGAACCATAGTTAAGGTAAGAATTGATATCGTTCCTAGCGCCGGTAAAAGCATAGTTGGAGAGAATATTCCCAGTATGGGCCCTATAATTATACCTGCCAATATCAGAAACAAAAAAGACGGCACGCCCGTTCGTCTGAAAAATTGATCCCCTGCGAATCCTATAAGTATTATTGCAGCGACTATCGAAAATATTTCAACTGGGTTTCCGAACATACGTTTAAATCATTTCCTGCGCATTGATGTGTGTCAATAGCGCACCACTTAAGACTATCGTCGTCAGAATTGCCGATATGATTATATCTATAAACCCTACATTCAATATACCATAAGCTATCGGTAATACGGCGATTATCGCAGTACCGCTTCCACGTGAAAACATATAAGAGATTATCCTCTTGTCATAGTCTGAGAAAGCCGATTTAAATAGAGCAATATGCGTGCCTATCTCTCTCGTTATCAGAACAACTAATCCTATTAGTACACCTAGCGCTAAGTACAGATAATCATTCGGGATTATAAGTCCGCCCAAGTAAACGAAGAAAAACGACATTGTGATAAAGCTTATTAAATCATTGAAAGATTTTGATTCCTTGCTTAAGGTAAACGAGCTGCTATGTCTGTATTTTAGTGCACGGTAGATATCCTCACCATTTGCAATTATCAGGCCGAAGATTAGCGCTGAAATCGGACCGCTTCCTCCAATTTCCTGCACTAAGACGTATACGATAAATACTAAAGCCAGTGAAGCAGCATAAGAGTATTCATAATGTAATCTTTGGAAGTAGCTCATTGTCGGTATCCATGCCAAAGCGAATAACCCGCCAACAACTATGCCAGTCGAGAATTCTGATGCTAGCGTGGTCGCTATAAAATTCGCATTATAATTATTAAGTAAAACTGCACTTATCACAACGAGAACCAGAATTATACCAAGAGGCTCCGTTATAGTGGACTCAATCGTAACCAATAATGAGCTCTTGTCTTTTGATTTATCAGGTCTATTTATTGAGGGTATCGCTACTGCACTTACACTGCCGACCGCCAATCCAGTAAGCAATGAAGCAAGTGTGCCTGCCTTTAAAAAGTACATTAGAAGAAATGCTGCAATAGCTGCCAGAATAAAGTTAACTACTGCCAATAACGATGCTCTTGAAACCTCCCTGAAAAGCTTTCGTATGTTAAAATTCAAACCTGCATTAAAAAGAAGAATGATTATAACAATGCTAGAGGCAAATGGCGTGTAATATATAAGGGTCGATGTCGGTACGAAATTAAGCACCGGAAATAAGATCAAACCAAAAATTATCAGCCAAACTACATTTGGTATTTTGGTCTTTTTAGCTATTGCCTTACCTAGGAAGCCAATCAATAGTATAGCTGCAACTCCGAGCATGAAAAAATTTTGTGTAGATACTTCCAACATACTAATCCTAGTGTATACTGTTTTAAATATTTAATACGCGATGAAAAGCCCTAAAATCTTTTTATATTTGCACCTCCAAATTTAAGTATAAGCTAAAGCTGATGGAAACCTTAGACTATGATTTGATAGTTCTTGGCAGTGGTATCGCAGGACTGACTGCTACAATACATGCCAGCAAAGCCAGCTCTGGTAAGATAAAAATAGCGATAATCACAAAACTTCATGCAATGCGCAGTCACTCAGTAGCTGCCGAGGGCGGTATCTCCGGAGTGTTATACCCCGAGGCTAAAAACGATTCATTGGAACTGCATTCGTATGATACTATAAAAGGGTCAGATTATCTGGCAGATCAGGACGCTGTAGAGTTGCTTGTAAAAAATGCGCCTACCGAGATAGAGTTTTTTGACCATATAGGTGTGTCCTGGAACCGCGATGACGATAGTAAGATACAGCAAAGAGCATTTGGGGGAATGAGTATACCTAGAACGGCATTTGCGGCAGACAAAACTGGGTTCTTTATGATGCGTGCTCTTTATGATGAGACGACTAACCTAAAAAACGTTGATATCCTACACGAGCATTTTGTTTACAAGCTTCTAGTCGAAAATAAAAAGTTTTTGGGAGTTACAGTGCTAGATCTGGCAACGGGCTCAAGCAAAGTGATCAGGGCGAAAGCTGCGATAATTGCAACCGGCGGTGCGGGCAGGGTGTACGATTTTACAACTACTTCTCACTCCAGTACTGGAGATGGTCTAGCTCTTGTGTATCGAGAAGGCCTTCCGCTAAAGGATATGGAGTTCGTGCAGTTTCACCCTACGGCATTAGTGCCTAATGGAATTCTAATAACAGAAGCAGCGCGGGGCGAAGGTGGTTATCTACTTAATTCAAAGGGAGAACGCTTTATGAAGGACTACGCTGCAAGTAAGATGGAGCTCGCACCTCGGGACATAGTCTCCAGAGCAATAATAACAGAGATGGAGCAGGGAAGAGGGTTTACAGATCATGAATCAGGCCTTGAGTATGTATACTTAGATTTAAGACATTTAGGTAAAAAAATAATAGATGAGAGGCTTCCTATGATAAAGGAGATAGCACAAAAAAGCCTTAACATAAATCCTGTAGATAAACCGTTGCCAGTTCGTCCAGCTGCGCATTTTACTATGGGAGGGATCCACACTAATTTGAATGGGCAGGTGATGGCAGATGAGGGCAAAACCATTGTAAAAGGTTTATGGGCTATAGGAGAATGTGGCTGTGTAAGCGTACATGGTTCAAATAGACTCGGTAGCAACTCGCTAAGTCAGTGCTCCGTATGGGGCAGGATAGCCGGTACTGCCGTCGCTAAGTATTTGGAATCGACAGCCGAAGTCCCAATGTCAAAACAACTCTTGAGAAGGGAGGAAGTTAGAGCGGCATCTTTACTAGATAAAGATGGCAATGTCGATCCATATTCAATAAAAGCCGAATTGCAAAAAACGATGGGCAAACTGGTTTACGTTTATAGAACGAGGAACGGTTTAATATCGGCTAAGAACAAAATCGCGGAACTTAAGGAGGACTTTAAGAACATATACATCAAGGATAAGAGCAAAATTTATAATACAAACCTACGCGATGTGTTGGAATTGGATAATTTGCTTGAACTAGCAGAGGCAATAACTGCCTGTGCAGTAAACCGCAAAGAAAGCCGTGGCGCACATGCAATGATTGAGTATCCGAAGCGTGATGATACGAACTGGTTAAAGCATACTCTAATCTATAAAACAAAAACCGGTATTGGGATATCCTATCTGCCCGTAAAAATAACAAGGTGGAAACCGGAGCCGCGGGTGTATTAAGGATGGGCAAAAAAACCTACGATGTGCGTGGTCCAGAATCAAATTTGCTTAGACAACTTGCATTTAACCCACAAGCATTCTTTCATATGCTTTTCTACAGGATTCTTATCTTGTTTGGGCTATTTGCATTTGCCTTTTATATTTTCAGTCTCTTTTTTATCTCATTGTCTAGTTATCTAAATTATCTGATAGTTATAATTTGGGTCCTCTTTACACCCCAGTTGTTTTCTCTTATGATGGGTTTATCAATGGTCATGAGCAATGGGTTTGCATTTGGACATCTGAATTCATCATATAAATCCTTGGTAACGGTGAATAAACATGCAAATTTAATTTATCGTGCAGTGCCTTTTATCGGATTAGTATTTTGGATAGCGGCACTGGTCTGGTTTGTATCGGAGTCGATAATATGAGAGAATCATGGATTTCAATATCGACTGTATACATGCCTATGTTTGGTGTTCCCATCCTGCTTTTAATTTATGCATTCGTGTATTCAACAAATCTGATCCTCTTGAAACAGGTGTTATTAGGGTTATCGATGTTTGGATTGCTGGTATTTGGATTGTCTGGAGTAAAAGATGTCTATATTAGGAGATTTCCCAAGAATGCAATCACTTTAAAAAAGTCCATATTAAATAATGAGAGTCAAGGTCCGGAGAACACGCCTGCACATAGCGGAAAATTTGCCGAGTTCAATGTATTTAGATTTGATCCAAAAACTCAGGAACTAAAGGAAAGCAAATACACTGTAGGGATTACAGAATTTTCAACAGTACTGGACGGGCTTTTATCAATAAAGACAAAAAACGACCCTTCGCTCTCAATGAGATATAGCTGCAGGATGGGTATATGTGGTTCGTGTGGTATGGTGATAAATGGAAAACCGTCACTTGCGTGTGAGACCAATGTTACAGAAAATCTAAAAGATGGAAAAATTGAGGTATCACCTATGCTGGGACATCCCCTCCTAAAAGACTTAGTAACAGATTTCGATGATTTTTTCGAAAAGCACGTTGCTGTAAGTCCGTACCTTTTCAGGAAAGATCTAGGTGAAAAGTATCATCCTACTAAGGAATACCCGCAGACGAAATTGGAACTCGATAAATTTTTACCATTTTCATACTGTATAATGTGCGGTTTATGTGTTGATGCATGCCCAGTTGTTAATACTAATCCTGAGTTTATTGGACCGCAGGCATTATCACAGGCTTATAGATATTATGCTGATTCCAGAGATGAGGGGGGCGAGATTAGGTTAAAACAGGTCGATACACTAAAAGGAGTATGGGACTGCGAATATTCGGGTTCTTGCTCAGAAGTATGTCCCAAAGGCGTTGATCCGGCCTTTGCCATACAGCTATTGAAAAAGGAGATTGTAAAAGATAGCATAACCGCTCATAAAAATTAAATACGGGGCATAAATGATTGACGAAGATTTGATAAAGTTTTTTGCATCCTCTGTTAAGGATGGATACTACGGTGATATACGGTTAAGTGAACGGGAAGGCACTTTCTTAAGCGTAGAAAACGGAAAAGTCCGCCGAACGGCCAATGTAAAAGATGCAGGGTTCGGCTTGAGAGTTATCAAGAATGGGGTCTGTGGATTTGTATCCTCCAATAATATATCTAAAAAAGCAATAAAGGCCGCACTGGATGCCGCATACTCAAAAATAAGAGTCGATACTGGTAAAACGCGTGGCACTACCCCAAATCCAGAATTAAACAATGTAAGATTGGATCCAAAATGGGCGAAGGATACTAGGTCAGTCGATATAGCAGATAAACTTAGGCTTACTATGGATATGGATCGTGCCGCAATTGGAAAAGATACCGTAGCAACCGTCTCGGACTACAGGGATTTGGTTACGCATTGGCTTATCGGAAATAATCTTGGAGCCGTAGTGTCTTTCTATGAATCGCACCCCCAGCTAGGCATAGCATCATTTGTGAAGGATGGGGCAACCACGCATTCTATAAAGAAAACTCTGAGTGGAAACTGTGGATTTGAGTTGTTTGATAACAACGCGAACTCCGAACTAGGCAGAGCAACAAAAGAAGAAGCTGAGAAGCTAATCGGCGCAAAGGCTGCACGTGGTGGAAAATATGATGTTGTATTGGATTATGCAATGACTGGAGTTTATACACACGAAGCTTTCGGGCATGCGTCAGAGGCTGATGCCATACTGGCCAAGAGCTCTGTATTAGAAAATAAGCTGGGGAAAAAGGTTGGGAATGATATCGTTACGATAGTGGATGATCCAACTATAAAACTTGCGTCTGGTTCTTTCCCTTTCGATCAAGAGGGTGTAGCAGCTAAAAAGAGAATCATTGTTGATAGGGGAGTATTGAAGGAGTATTTGCACACATTAGAAACCGCCGAAACACTTGGTTTGACCCCAAATGGTGCAGCGAGAGCAATGGACTACGCCTCAATACCTCTGTCCAGGATGTCGAATACATTTATAGCTCCAGGCGATTTTAGTGATGACATATATGAAGGGATAAAATGTGGCATCTCGCTATATGGATTCCAGTACGGTTATGTCGAAACAAGTAGCGGTAAATTTATGTTCAAATCCCAGTATGGAAGGATGATACATAACGGGAAGCTTGCAGAGTATGTTCGTGACGTTGCGTTGACTGGCACCACATTAGATATACTGAACAGAATAGATGCAATCACGTCTGACTTTAAACTTGATGCAGGGGTGTGTGGAAAAGAAGGACAATGGGTTCCAGTGACAAGTGGGGGACCAAGTATACGCATAAGAGGGGTGGTCGTGGGTGGACAGTGACTCGCTTTTGAGAACGATAAGGTCTTTAGGTTTGGATGCCGATTTTGAGGTAACCTGTACCTCCGCGGTAAATAGCGGTCTAAAAATAGCAGGGGGCGCATTTAATATAGCACTAATAAACGAGACCGAAGCCGTCGGTGTCAGGTGCATCTGCCATGGCAGAATGGGGCTGGCGACTGCATCGTTGGGTTCTAAAGATGCGCTTAAAATTGCGATAGAATCGGCGTATAAGCTCGCCAAACAAGCGGGTGCCACGGATAGCCAAAGCGGTTTTTCTAAAATGAAAATAAGAGATAACCAGAGAAGGCGCGGACGAATGGGGCAGTTTAAAGAGGAAAACACCATAAAAGAAGTGCGCGATGCGGTGCAATCCATCTCTGCGCTTAAAAAAGTATATTCAGTTAACGCGTTTTTAGATCACTCAAGTAAAAAAGTCTCTATAGCAAACAGTAACGGGGTAGTAGGCGACTATGAGAGTACAACTGCAAATATTCTTGCAGAAATAACCGCAAAATATAAGGGTGACCAGGCATCTGGAATTAAGATTCAAGAGGCTCGTGATTATAGCGGACTGGATATTCCTTCAACATTTAAGAACGCAGCTGACACTGCAGTTTCCCTTCTCGGCTCGAAGCAAGCACCGACGTTTAGGGGTCAGGTGCTTATAAGCCCGGAAGCAGCCAACGGTTTGGTAGGGGATTTCATAGCAGCAATGAGTGGGGAAGAAGTGTACAAGCATAGGAGCTTTTTAAAAGACAAACTTGGAGATAAAATTGCATCTGAACTATTAAACATCACAGAGGATCCTTCACTTCCTAAAAGTCCATACAGCCGGACATTTGATGATGAACTGATACCGACTGCCAAAAAGGACTTGGTGTCAAATGGCGTATTAAAAACCTATCTGCACAATATCTACAGTGCAGAAAAAATGGGTGTAAGAAGCACGGGAAATGCTTTTCGGACTTCAGGAGGTTTTGTCGGCGCTACCAACCTGATAATTCGTCGCGGCGAAGAAACCATGCAAGATTTATTGGGCAGAATAGATGAGGGGATATACCTACTGGATACAGAAGACAGTCCTAATATGTCCACAGGGGACTTATCTGCAATGGTATCCGCAGGATATTACATCAAGAAGGGCAAGATAATGTATCCTGTAAAGGAGACAATGATTGGGATAAATATGATAGATTTAATGCGGAATATAAGTGCACTCAGCAAGGAAGTTTTTGAGATATCTGGAATAAGCACGCCAGCAATTTTGGCAAAAAATGTGAAAATATCTGGAAAATAACGCCAGACACATTTTATATGGGCAATCATCAAATTGATAAGTTTTAATGTATGTGTGTAGACATCTTTTTAGGGATGCAAATTGATAACTTTAATATATTCGGTATTTCTTGTATTGACCGGGATTGTTGCGGGATTAGTTGGAGCGTTGACGGGCTTAGGCGGGGCAGTGATTATAACCCCAGTATTATCGATACTATTTGGTGTTCCGTTGGAGTATGCGGCAGGGGCGAGTTTAGTCTCCACAATAGCAACTTCGAGCGGCGCAGCTACCACTTACATACGTGATAGGATAACGAATGTAAGGATAGGAATGTCACTCGAAATAGCGACCACCCTCGGGGCGATTGCGGGTTCACTGTCTGCGGCATTCGTTTATACACATAATTTATCTTATCTGCTGTTTATAGTCTTTGGCGCCGTTATCCTGCTATCCGTTTATCCAGTTATCCGCGATGGAGGCGTCAAAGCGCGATTGAAGAGTGATTGGTCTACAAAGTTTTTCGAATTACGGGGAAGATATTATGATAAAGCTCTAAAACGTGAAGTAAAATACTCCGGTATACGGTGGTGGTTTGGCGAATCCGTTATGCTGGTAGCGGGGGTCGTGTCTGGGCTGTTAGGAGTCGGGTCTGGTGTCCTGAAAGTGCTAGCTATGGATTCTGGGATGCATCTTCCTATAAAGGTAAGTACCTCAACAAGTGACTTTATGATAGGGGTAACAGCGGTAACGGGCAGCGTTATATATTGGGAGTTGGGATATATACAGCCACTGCTCGTTGCACCGATACTTATAGGCGTTCTTGTAGGCGCATATGTCGGCAGTGCGATAATGGAAAAGGAGCCAAGTCGTAAATTGAAGAATATATTCATGCTAGTATTGGTAGTTGTCGCAATAGAGATGATACTTAGGGGGTTAGGTATTGCATGAAAACGCCTAATCTGGACATCATGTTGGGGGTAGTGCTTAAGTTAGGTGTAACACTTAGTGCGGCAATAGCCATTATTGGGCTTATAGTGGTTTTAGTGTTTGGAAATAGTACTATCGGTGAAAACTTTATAGTTACAAGTATTATTGTGTTATTTGCAACACCGGTAATAAGAGTCATGGCATCGGTGGTATCCTTTGCCATGGAACGAAATGCGCTTTATACCATAATAACGCTTATAGTGCTAATAAACATCCTAGTATCTATTCTGATAATTCCGGCAATGGTACTCCGTTAAAAAGATTCGGAATCAGCAGCAGCGTTATCTGTATTTATTTGTTGCATCGCATTCAATAGAGTGGTAAACCTCCTAGAATATCAAGGCAAGGCACTTTTTAATCGTTATGGAATCCCTATCCCGGAAGGGCTGTTGCTAATAAATAAGGCTGGCATTAAAGATGAAATCATACATTATCCTGCTGTATTAAAAGCACAGGTTCCGATTGGGCACAGGGGGACATCTGGCGGTGTTCAAACCGTCAAAAACGGCGCAGAACTTGCAGAAAAATTGAATTCCATGCAAAAAGCAAGTTTTGGTGGGTTTACTCCAAAAGCTTTCCTTTTAGAAAGGTTGGTTAAACACGATAAAGAACTATACCTAAGCATCACTCTCGACAGGAGCAAGCGGTCACCTGTCCTCATAGCATCCCAGAGTGGTGGCGTAAATATAGAGGATGTGCCGAAAGAGGAGATTAATACGTTTACTTTAAACCAATTGGAGGATCTCCCAATTAAAATTAAGCAGCAGATTTTTGCACTATTTGATATCAAGGAGGTTAGTAGGTTCGGGCTTTATAACTTGCTTGATAGCATGTGGTCTCTATATAAGGGAGAAGATGCCGAGTTGGTTGAAATAAATCCACTTGCAGTTTCAGATGATATCCTCACTGCGCTCGATTCAAAAATAATAATTGATGATGACGCCCTATTCAGGCACCCTTATATAAAACCAGATTTAGGCACTAATCCATTGGAAATAAAAGCTAAGAAAGAGGGGATATCTTTCGTAAAATTAGATGGTGATATAGGTATTATTGCAAACGGGGCAGGTCTAACAATGTCAACAATAGACCAGATAGCATTGTTAGGCGGTAAACCCGGAGACTTTCTTGATTTAGGAGGGACCGATGATCCAGAGAAAGTATCAAAAGCTATCTCTCTAGTCTATGAATCGAAACCAGCCGTATTATTGATAAACATATTCGGAGGGGTTACAAAGGCAGATACGGTTGCTGAAGGGATACTCCTTGCAATAAAAAAGGAGAAACCCGCATTCAAGGTAGTGGTCAGGCTGAGGGGCTTCAATGAAGAGAAAGGACGAAATTTATTAAGGGAGAATGGTGTTGAGGCATTTACTGATATGACCGAGGCGATACATGCCGCAGTAACGAGTGTGAAAAGCTGATATGGCGATATTTATAGACAAAAATACCCGCGTCTTGGTGCAAGGAATAACCGGGCATCAAGGGACTTTCCACAGCAAGGCTATGATGGATTTCGGGACAAACATAGTTGCGGGCGTCACACCGGGCAAAAATGGTGTCGTCGTGAATGGGGTAAAGGTGTATAATGATGTAAAAACAGCTGTGGACGAGACAGGTGCGAATGCATCTGTAGTCTTTGTTCCTGCGCAATTCACAAAGGATGCAGTACTAGAGGCGATAAATGCAGGAATAAAACTTATAGTGGTAGTAACGGAGCACGTCCCCTCCCATGATATGGTCGAATTGCTGTTGTATGCAAAGCGTAATGGAGTTACGGTAATCGGGCCAAATTGTCCTGGCATAGCTTCACCAGGGGTCGGTAAACTGGGGATTACTCCAAATAGCGTGTTAAAACCCGGAAAGATTGGTGTGGTTTCCAGAAGTGGTACACTCACATATGAGATTGTTAACTATATCACAGAGAATGGGATGGGAGAGAGTACCGTCCTCGGCATAGGAGGAGATAAGGTTCCAGGGACCACATTTACCGATGTGCTTGGCATGTTTGAAAAAGATAAAGATACTTCAGCTATAGTAATGGTAGGAGAGATAGGCGGTAGCGCAGAAGAGGAAGCCGCAGAATTTATAAAGAAAAATGTGTCTAAGCCAGTATTCGCTTATATCGCAGGAGTGTACGCGCCACCGGGAAAAAGAATGGGGCATGCGGGTGCAATAATATCAGGGGAGGCCGGTACAGCAGAGAGCAAAATATCCGCGTTTAAGAAGGCGGGCGTGTCCGTTGCTGCGTTACCATCCGAAATCCCTGTTCTATTGAAGAACTTGTATAAAACATAAGTTTAGACTTAGATATGTACCCGATAAGGGAACACTTAAATAACGGGAACTGTTATAATTACTGTAATAAGAGGATTCTTTAGAGAGGTGTGGTATGGAATTAAAAATAAAAGGAGAAGCGCAATTCGAAAAAGAGGTTATAAAGTCGGATATCCCGGTATTAGTTGATTTTTGGGCAGAGTGGTGCGGTCCATGTAAATTTTACGGCCCCATAATAGAGGAAGTTTCGGCAAAATTTAGTGATAAATTAAAACTAGCCAAAGTAAATGTGGATGAAAATGAGGAGATAGCCGCAAAATATTACATTTCTAGTATACCAACTACACTTCTGGTTGTTGGTGGGAAGCCAAAAAACATGATAGTTGGTGCAATCTCAAAAGAGATGCTGGAAAAGTGGTTAAAGGACAATCTTTAGCTGAATATGTTTGATTTCAGTTGGATGACTGGGGGGAAGCAAGGTAGCGGAATAGATTCTGCTTTAGGGCTTTTTTCAAGGATACTAATGAAGCAGGGTTATTACACCTTTGGCTATCGCGAATATTTCTCTAACATAAAAGGCATGCACAGTTTTTTCACTGTAAGGGTTTCTGACAAAAATGTGCGTGCCCTGGGTTCATTTGTAGACTTAGCTATATTCTCCGATGATGAATCTGTTCTAGGTGAGAAGAATGCACGGGGCGGTACGATTCACGAAGGTCACATAAGAGACCTAAAAGCAAATGGTACCATAATAGTAGACTCAAAAATGGATATTTCAAAGATAACCAGAAAAGACATTAAGGTTCTCCAGTTGGATTTTGATTCTATAATAAATGAAAGTGCAAAACAATCAAATGCCAAGGCAAGTGATCTTATGATTGCAAAGAACGTCATTTGTGTTTCTGCTTCTGTTAGTATGCTGGGGCTCCCTACTTCGAAAATAGAAGAAGCGCTTAAAGAGATTTTTTCTTCCAAATCCGAAGAAGTAATAAAGATGAACGTCCTTGTTGCCGATAATACTATAAAATATATTTCTAACAAAAATTTCCCACAGTGCGCAAAACTATCTCAATTACCAAAAAAAGAATTGTTGTATATAGAAGGATTCACCGCAACTGCCCTAGGGAAAGCAATAGCAGGGTGCAAGATGCAAATTTATTATCCCATAACTCCCGCTAGTGATGAAAGTAATTTCATAGAATCGCATCCGGAACTTGGTATAAGAGTAATTCAGCCGGAAAGTGAGCTGGCAGTTGTAGGTATGACTACTGGAGCTTCGTTAGCAGGAGTTAGGTCCTCATTGTCGACTTCAGGTCCCGGGCTTTCTCTAATGACCGAGACTACGACCTGGGCAGGGATGACAGAAACGCCTCTTGTTATTGTTGATCATCAAAGAGGGGCTCCCGCTACCGGTCAGCCAACAAGAACTGAGCAAGCAGACCTTCTATTTGCAATGCATATGGGACACGGTGACTATGGAAGAATGGTTATTGCGCCCGGCAGTATTGAGGAATCCATAAGTGTTACTGCCTTAGCATTCAATTATGCAGAGAAGTTTCAGTTACCTGTAATCATCTTAAGCGAGAAAAGCCTTTCTCAGGCCTCGGTTAGTATGGACGTTAATTTTGTAAAGAAGATAAAAGAAAGCTATCGAATTGATCGGGGAAAATTGATACAAAATGCCGGTCCGGATTATAAACGTTACGCGTTTACTCCGGATAACATCTCTCCACGCATAGCACTTGGTGATCCCACGGCAATAACATGGACCACAGGCGATGAACACGAAGAATGGGGACATATCTCCGAGGAGACTAGCAATAGAAATAAAATGATGGAGAAACGTACTCAAAAGACAGAACTCATACTCTCACAGCTACCAGAAGAAGAGAAGTTTAGATTACTTGGACCAAATGCTGATCCAAGTAAAAGCGATTTACTTGTCATAGGTTGGGGAGGAACGTCAAATGCGATAATGGAGGCAATAACTCCCAATATGACATTTTTACAGATAAAATTAATAGAGCCTTTGCCTAAAGAAATAGCGTCAATTATTAAAGGAGCAAAGAAAGTTGTTTGTGTAGAGCAAAATATAAGTGGTCAATTAAAACAGCACATCGCTTCGCAAACTGGTATAGTAATAGAGAACCAGATCCTCAAATATAATGGGCGTCCAATGAGATATGATGAAGTTAGAGGCGCACTAGATAGAATACTGAGGGGCGAGAAAAAGGTGATTTTGAATGCTTACTGATCCAAAAAATGACAACCATAAAATTCCTGTAATACCTACAAGTCTTAGTTCTAATGAGTTGAATGATTGGTGTCCAGGGTGTGTCAGTGGAGAAACTAAGATTCTTTCTGTAAATGGATTGAAGGAGATAGCACTAGTAAAAGAAGGCGAGCAGGTTTTAGGGCATGATGGGTTATACCACAAAGTAATCAAAACGATGAGTCATCTACATCATGGAAAAATATTCAAAATTTCCATAAATGGAACAAACGAATTATTGATTACTGAGGAACACCCTATCTTTGTAGCAACGAAAATTTCGGAATCTGTTTTTGAACTAGAATGGAAACCAGCAAGTAAAGTATCTGAAGGAGATTTAGTTGCATATCCATCAACCGCATTATGTCACGAGTTAGTTAAGAACTCAAAAGCCGACACTTATAATGACTTTGAGAAAGAATATACATTTTTTAGGATAAGCAGGAAAAAATTAGAGAAATTTTCTGGAGTAGTCTATAATCTAGAAGTAGAAGATGCCAATTCTTACGTTACCGAATTCGCAGCACTACACAATTGTGGCGATAGCGGTATCGTTCTTGCTGTAAAGAGTGCAATAGCCGGTGCAGGTTTAGATCCGCATAAAACTGTTATCGTTTCTGGGATAGGCTGTTCATCTAAACTTCCGCACTTAGTTAATGTAAATGGCGTGCATACTTTGCATGGGAGGGCGATTCCATTCGCAGAAGGCATAAAACTTGCAAATCCAGAATTAAATGTGCTAATCGACAGTGGCGATGGCGATACATATGGTATTGGAGTTGGTCATTTCATAAGTGCTGGTAGACGAAATGTAAATATAAAATTATTCGTTCATAATAACGGGGTTTACGCATTGACAAAAGGCCAAGCAAGCCCGACTCTACCGGAAGGAAGAAAGGTAAAGGGCATTCCGGAGCCGAATATAAATGGTCCTCTGAACCCCCTCGCTATCGCCATACTCTCGGGTTATACTTTCGTTGCAAGAACGCAAAGTTATAATGTAAAGGAGCAAACCGATCTGATGGTAAAAGCGATAAAGCATCCAGGTCTTGCGCTAATCGATATCCAGCAGGGCTGTCCAACTTATAATCCAGAATTCACCAATACTGCCTGGTTTGGACAGCACTTGCATCCCTTGCCGCAAGATTATGATGGTATTGTGCATGACCCAACGAATCTCGAAGAGGTAAACAAAAAGAAGTTACAAGCAATAAATATGATCCTGAATGAGACCCCCGAAAATCTAAATACTGGATTGTTCTTTCAGTGGAAAAACCAGGACACCTTCGAAGATAGACTCGCAAAGCGTGGGATAAAGCCGCCACTGTCGCAGCAGATTGCTGACGCTGATGGGAAATCAACAACGGATTTGAATGAGGTGTTTAAAGATTTATCAGTTTAACTAAAACTTAGTAAATTTTACCAAATTTCATTTTAATTTATATTTATAAATTTAAAAAGGTCAATTTTTAAATGGTTGACAATACGTCTAGCAAATATGAGACTAGGCGAATGTTTTGGCACGATTTGCGTACAGATACCGATTATGCCTTTGCTTCAATAATCGATAAACTAGCGGCATCAGATGAGATAAATAACCAGATAGAACGGTGCAAGCCAGAATACATAGGAAGCCTCGCTGAACGTATATTGACCGGATTGCATTCTTCAGGAAAAGAGATTGACAGAAATTATGAGAAAAATCTTTCTGTGATAGTATCAGCATTGAATAATTACGATGATGTCGGATCTTGCATGGATATGGATAGAGGTACTTTGGATAGTATATTATCTAATACTTGCAGTCCAGAAATTTCAGAAACGTTCATTCGCTTCATATCGGATCCAGATGTGACGCGATGCAATAATAAGTTGAATATACATAGCGATAACTTTTTCTACACACCATCTTATCTAGATTTTCGAAATAATCTATCTGTGTTGGCGTACAAGAACTTTCTGCTCGCTAAAGAGTCATTTATCAATAAAAAAGATGAGGACGGAGCAGACAAACTTTCTGAAGTTAATGAGGTCGTCTATTCCATATTCGGTCCAGAAAAATCGGCCGGAATCTTTAGCTATCTTATGCGTAGGCGTGATAAAAATTCCATTAGGAAGCTAAATAGTATTGTGAGTAGCTCATACAATGAAATCAGCGAGTTCATAAGTAAAATAAAAGTGTGCGAGTTCGGTGTGAAAAAAGCGGAACGATTGATAAATCTAGCATACTTTTTAGGGATTGCTATGGGTAATAGAGTGAATGTTCTACCGAATGAAGATCTAAATATCTCATACACAAAGGTCCTTAACACTGTAAAGGACTATTTTTTTAAAAAATATTCCGTAAATGATATAACTAAAATAGAGAGGTTGCCCTATTGGCTTGAAGAGCTCGATGATAAGATTGCGCCAATTTTTTCAGGCGCAAAAATATACAAGAAGGGGCCGACCAAGTCCTATATTTTAAACCGCAGAAAAGCATTAACGCTTCACCTAAGTCCATCAGATCTGGAAACTCAGATGGAATCATTGCAAAATATTAATTCATGTCTTTCTCCAGGAGGGGTTAATATAACCTATACGAAAGAGTATCTATTAAATCCTTCCGTTTTTTGGGCAGTAATAAAGTCTAATGGAAAGATTGTCGGGAGGGCTACAATTGCTATTTGTAAGCGTGCAATAGAAAAGAAGACATCAGCTGTACATGATTTAGTTGGATACCATATTAAGCCCGGATATGCATTGTGTAGGCTAAGTGAGATTAGATCTGATGTAGAAGTTTCTGGGAAAACTTTCAATGCAGCACTGCGTAAATATGCGAAAGAGATGAAAATGAAATACATAAAAGATGGACTGGTTTTTATAAATAAACTGGATAGTATCTATGATGACTTTATAGAATCTGAGATTACGACTTACAGAAAAGGCGTAATAGCCGAACTAAATATGTATCATTAAGATAAACATAATGGTTTTTTTGAGTTACCCGCCGAAATAAACCGAATCTAACGTTTGTATGAAAAATCAATACTTTGCCGATTCCAGAGATCTTTTCAAATATGATTTAGCCATAAGTTTTATGCTTGATTACGCGATAGCGAAGAACTTCACTTTCGTGCCGATGCTGACTCCAAATACGGGCAATAACCATGGATCAATGACGGTCTATAAAGCAGGCAGGCCCGGTACACACCGGACCAAGCTCGTAGAATTCTTATCTGAATGTTTGAGACAAGATAGGAGAAACATAACAGAATTAGAACGCTTTTTTAAGCAATCTCTTTATAGAGAAGGGGTCTCAATGAAAATCTACAATTCCTTCACATACATAACTAAAGGATATAGAAAGGACTATTTTGATCGCTTATCACATACGTGGTTAAAGGACTCGGTTATAATGGTAGATCCAGATACGGGGCTTGAGACGGCCAGCTCAAATAAAAATAAAGAGGCGTATGTAACATACGGAGAAGTGAAAAACCTATACGATAAAATGAGTAAAAAATCTGTGATGTTGATATTTCAATTCATCCCAAGAGTAGAAAGACTACCTTACTTATCTGGATTATGCAGAAAACTTAAAAGTAGGCTTGGCAAAGGGTGCGGTGTGGATTTCATATCGGATAATAGCGTTGCATTTTTTGTCATATCGAAAAGCAGGAGCTATAAAAGAATAGTCGATAGTGCTTTGAGAGATTATAGTGAGCGCTACAATCTGATATTCGGCAGAAACTAGAGCAAGGCTTATTATATGGCGAGTAACCTACGCGTGGAAGTCTTTATGGGTATATCAGGCCGACAGTACTCTTGGAATAGGGAGTGCACTCTTAACGGGTATCAAAAGGAAAGTAGATTAAATGCAATAGAGTTAAACACCCGCTTCTATAGGTTGCCTTTCCCGAATCAGAGGGGTGCATGGGCAATTAAAACTATTTTAAGCCTTACACTGACTTTTCGTAGGGTCTCTTCAATTTATTATTTTGTAAACAGGCGCCTCGAATGCAAAACTTTATATCGAACCACAGAGTTTAATTTATGTATATGGCTGAGAACACTCCTACTATTTATCAGGGATTGGACGGAGTATATATAACCGAAAGTAAAATTTGCAAAGTTGACGGCACACTAGGTAGACTCTACTATCGAGGCTATTCAATCGACGTTTTAGCACAGAATTCTAGTTTTGAAGAAGTTTCATATCTTTTACTTTATGGAAAACTTCCCAATAAAATGGAGTTAGAGTCGTTTGAAAATGAACTAAACTCCGAGAGAGATATTCCTGACGGTGTAAAAAATATTATACGTGAGATGGCAAAAAAGGCAGACCCAATGGAAACTCTGAGGACAGCGGTTTCTGCATTAGTAATCAGTGATGCCGAAGTCAAGGACAATTCACCGGCCGCTAATTTGAGAAAGATGGTAAAGCTAATATCTAAAATATCCACTATCGTGGCCCAGATAGGCAGGCTTCGTGCCGGTAAAGACTTTATTCCTCCGGCTAAAAATATTGGTCATGTAGAAAATTTTCTTTACATGCTTAATGGAAAAGCTGCGGACGCAAAATTAGTCAAATTTATAAATACGATGTTTATATTACAGGCTGAGCACAGCTCAAATGCTTCTACCTTTGCCACTTTGGTGACGGGCTCTACATTGGCAGATATATACTCTGCGGTAACTTCGGGAATTTCTGCATTAAAGGGGCCTTTACATGGTGGAGCAGATGAAGAGGCACTAAGGATGATGCTTGCGATAGGAAATCCAGACAACACCGAAACGTATATCAACGAAGCGCTAGCTGGAAAACAGAAGATAATGGGATTTGGGCACAGAGTATATAAGGCTTATGATCCGAGAGCGAAAGTGCTAAAAACATGGTTGGTGGATATAGATAAAACTTCTAATGGTAAGGTTAAGGATCTAATACAAATCGCATTAAGAGCAGAAAAATTAATGGTAGAACGCCTTGGCCAGTCACATGGTATCTGGCCGAATGTAGATTTCTTTACCGGTCCGCTTTATACCTGGGCGGGCATACCAATAGAACTCTTCACACCTTTGTTCGCCGCCGCGAGGATAAGCGGTTGGTGTGCACATATGTTAGAATACTGGGAACACAATAAACTCTTTAGGCCGTTAGAATATTATACGGGCCCCATAAACCTAGATTACGTACCGCTGGATAAGCGCTGAGGTTTTTACGCCTCTTACTGAGAAATATATCGCTGATAAGTACCCAGCCTTGCTATCATGGGTAAAAGATGTAACTAGACTGACTAAACCCAAAAACGTTTTTTGGTTTGATGGGTCAGACGATGACACTGCACAGATAACAAAATCCATGCTGGACAGAGCCGAGCTCATAAAACTAAATGAAAGTGAATACAAAAACTGTTATCTTTTCAGGAATTTACCTGATGATGTCGCAAGGGTAAAAGAAAGGACATTTATATGTACCAAGACCCCTGAAGAGGCTGGGCCAACAAATAATTGGATGTCGATAATTCGCGCAAAAACGCTTTTGAATGAACTTTTTGATGGCGTGATGTTAGACAAGGAGATGTATATAATTCCTTATTTGTTAGGTCCTGAAAAATCAAAATATTCGCGATGGGGAGTTGAAGCTACTGATAGTCCGTTAGTCGCACTTACAACTGCGATTTTGACTAAAGCAGGTAAGACTGTACTAGAGGAGTTCGGTGACAGTGGAAGATTTGTAAGGGGAATTCACTCCACCGGCAATCTTAAAAAAGAAAACAGGTATATATGTCATTTTCCGGATGAAGAACTGCTCATGAGTATAAATACGAATTATGGCGGTAATGCCTCTCTCAGTAAAAAACCGCACGCCCTGCGGCTGGCAAGTTTTCAGGCGAAAAAAGAGGGCTGGCTCGCAGAGCACATGTTTATCCTGGAGTTAGAGGACCCGAACGGAAAATGCTTTTACATTTCTGGAGCATTACCAAGTGCCAGTGGAAAGACAAATCTGGCCATGATAAGGCCGCCAAAGGCGTTTAATGACTGGAAGATAAGAACCGTTGGAGATGATATCGCATGGATTCACTGCAGTGACGAAGGAAGTACGGTTGGAATAAATCCAGAGCACGGGTTCTTTGGGGTGGCTTATGACACAGGGCCATATTCAAATCCAAATATACTTGAATGTATAAAGAAAAATACTCTCTTTACAAATGTCGGCTTGACGACTGACAATAAACCATGGTGGGAGGGGCTTACGGAAGAAGTTCCAAAGAACGTGATAGACTGGACAGGAAAGAGATGGGCATCAAATTCGAAAGCTCCAGTCGCGAATAAGAATTCGAGGTATGCCACCAAAATAGATCAATATTCTTTAAAATCTAAGAATTATAATCTCCCAGACGGCGTCCCAATCTCAATAATCCTATTTGGAGGAAGGAGGGCTAACTTGGTGCCCTTAGTATACGAGGCTTATAACTGGGAGCACGGTATACTAATTGGTGCAATGATGCGTGCGGAGACAACTACTGCAATCTCAGGTAAGGTGGGACAATTACGTCATGATCCGATGGGGATGATGGATTTTTGTGGATATAATATGGGAGATTACTTTGCCCACTGGATAGAGTTCGGTAAAAAATTAAAGACTAAACCAAGAATATTTTTTGTTAACTGGTTTAGAAAGGACGGATTAGGCAATTATCTTTGGCCAGGTTTTTCAGAGAATTTTAGGATACTAAAGTGGATGGTAGACAGAGTGGAAAATGGTATTGATGCCGTGTCAACGCCGATAGGCTACATCCCCAAGGTAGACTCTATTGATTTAACTGGTTTGGATATTAAGAAAGAGACTGTAGAGGAACTCCTAAAAATCGATAAGGATGGCTGGCTCAAGGAATTAAGCGAAATAAAAGAATTTTTTTATGAATTTGATGGGAAGATACCAAATGAGCTATGGAATGAATATTACAAGTTAGAAAAACGATTAATTGAAAGTCAGTAGACACCCTTATAAATTTCACGTATGGATGATTATAAGAAGTAAGTTTTTGAAGCGATATACTTAATCGTCTTTACAAAGCAAAGAACAGGAACTGTGCTGTATAACACATCTTTGGAGTTTGTGATATGCAAGAAACAATCTACAGGCATAAAAGCCAGTAACTTTTACTTTTCAATTGTGTTCAAGTCATATTTATATCTGTACCTATGCATTAAGTTAAATGAGAGGGCACAAATTATTTATAATTCTAGCGGTCGTGCTATCTTTAGCACTGTTTCAGCTAAATAGTGTAAAAGCCGCTTCTATAAATGCCTCGTTTACCGTACTTAATGGTACGATTGGACTAAACCAGAATTTATTCTTTCAGGTTTCTGCAGACTTCCCACAGAACATAAGTTACGTTATTTACATGGATAATGTCTCGGTTATATCCGGGCAGATTATAGGGAATTTTCCCGGCTACAAAATTGTGCATTACAACGTTACGAACACTGAGTTCGGAAGTTATAAACCAAGTATAAAATTTTCTGCGATTTCAACGCAGATACAGTCAAATATGACAACTGACATACTTGCAAAACCTTCCTTTGGTTTTGTAGGCTATTCAAATTATACTCCTTTTTTCAATAACTCTGCTAAAATGTTGATTGATATAAAAAATAACGGTAACACGCCTTTAAATTTTACATGGACACTCCCGACAGTACAAGGAGTTGCTTTCTCTCTTGAGTATAAGCAGCTGTTCACACTGCTTCCAAGCCAAACTTTCAACATCCCAATCAATCTTACATTATCGAATACATTTACCAGCGCATTGAACTTTTCGTTTTATGCCGCGTTCCAAAATTATAGTCTACTAAGGAGTTATGTAACGGATCTATTCTCACCCGTAGTAAATATCTCGTTTCAGAATGGAAGCTTAATTACAGGAACTAATAATTCGAGCATATACACAATTAAAATCACCAATGGAAATAATCTGCCGATTAACACCACTTTCAGTTTCTTATTGGATATAGGTGGAAATGAATTTTACTATAACAAGTCTCTGATAATCTCACCATCAACATCTGAGATTAATTTGACTATTCCAAAAAGCACAGTGCTTAATTTAGCAGCCTATTATCTATCTCAGAATGGAACCCCTATCAAACAGCAGATATTCAGTCAACCCGCGTCAACTAGTCTAATTCAGCCAGAGATGTTGATGGACTCATTTTATATTGTGATACTCATTCTGGCAGTATTAGCGCTAGTCTGGCTGCATATAAGATTTAATAGAAAGAAGTGAAAATATGGTGGACTTACACTCCTTACTAACCGAAAATAAACAGCCACTTAAGGAATTTGGTTACCTTCTGCTGTTCGTTTCGGTGCTGTTTGCAATGACGTTCATAATAATCACATCATTTAATCTACTAGCATATGCTGCAGCGGTTGTGTCAATAACATTGATAATATTTGTAATAAAACGATTAGTTGCATATTACTTTGAGGTAAGACTTTCATCAACATTCTGGTTGAGCGGTTTAATTTTCTCTGCGGTCGCCACCTTATTTGTTTCTGCACTCGGTGCTCCCGTATTGGTTCCGTTCCTTAACACCACCGATTATAAGCGCGCAAAAACATTGCGCGGTCTAAAAAAAGGGGAGGTAACTGTAGAGGAAAAATGGAAAATCTCTATTTTTTCAGCGATAATATTTTTAGCATTTTCAATGCTTTTCTTTTGGTTAAACACACGATATAACTCACAGGCATTATTTGCATCTGGTTCTTTCTTAGTTATATACACTTTTTTGAATCTGCTGCCATACCATAGATTTGATGGCGCGTTTATGTTTTATCATAACCTAATTATGTCAGCTATAAAACTCATGCTAGCCTTTTTGACAATGGTTTTGGTTTATATAAGCTTCTTTGCAGGGTTTTGGTCTTTCGTTGTATTTACGGTATTCAGTTTAGCATCATATCGACTAAAGCTCTGGTGAATTGCTCTAAATTAGTACTTGCATAGTAATTTCCGGTTGTTTTAAATTAACAACATGGAGTATATACGAAAATCGATACTTATGCTCGTTAGGATAATATTTTACCGAATCTGAGTTGTCTTTATTATGTTGATTTTAAATATTTATAGAAATCTCCCGCTTCAAAATAGTGGCTTTGACTGTAACAAGCACCAAGTATCGTCGCGGCTAGCTCCGCTACATTCTTAAACATTTTTAGTTCAATGCCTACAGTATCTCCAATAACGTTTTTAATTCTAC
This sequence comes from Nanobdellota archaeon, assembly GCA_021852265.1. Lineage (GTDB taxonomy): Archaea > Nanobdellota > Nanobdellia > Parvarchaeales > Parvarchaeaceae > Parvarchaeum. The sequence goes on along the minus strand of JAJZNV010000008.1, from coordinate 26,433 downwards.
TCGTAAATGTGCCTTTTCCATTTAGTAGATTGTTTTTAAGTAGCATGTCATCAGCATAATCTACGCTAACGAACCACTCATTAAAGCGTTCATTACAGTTTTCTATAAATTTATTTTCACTTATCAGAAAATTGAGGGCACTGTCACCATAATACCTTTTTATCAGGTGCCGAACGTCTTTTGAGTCCTTCTCTTCCCCGCGAGATGCGTGCGAAACTGATTTTAGTAGTATCAAAAGTCTTGGTTCCGGCACAAACACCTTTAATTTATCTGGGATCTCAATCAATTCGAGTTTTAGAGAGCTTTTGGTTTTGTTGTAAGAATCGGGCATGTCACGTCTATTGATACCGTAACCATCCTCACTGGCTTTTAGTATAAAACTGTTCTCGTCTCTTTTTATGCGCTCTTCGTTCACTATCTCAAGTGTCAGCGGAATGCTCCTCTGTAAAAAATAGTTCTCATCAACTAATCTGTTTATGACAAAGCATTCCCACTCTCCACGGAAGAATGGATCAATTATATCCCCTTCTGGATTTACCAGAACTTTATACTGCTTTCTTTGGTACCCTAGTTTGTAAGCGTTTTGTACACTTCCATCCGGCTTTTTATGGAAAAAAAGGTCGAAGTCGTGGTGGTCCCTTCTGCTTTCTGGGCAGAGTAGCTCAACAGGCCAGCCTCCTAAAATAACTGGATCGTTATCAAATATGCTGCTTAAATTCTTATAATCGGATAAAAGCCGCTGCAATTTTTTAGAATCAGAAGGATTGTCTACTAGTATTTGATCTAAGTTTTTTATGCCTTCTGCGTGCACCTTTAACATGCCCCCTCCTTTTTGTATAAAAGAAGCCTTTCGATATTTATAGGTTAAATTTTTGATAGCGTCGTTTATTAAACTAAGTTATTGCAAATTTGGTATGGCATCTATAAATAGATTAATGCATTGGTCTCTAACGAAGAATCGCCCATATCTTTTAAATCAAAAAAGTAGCTGGCATGAAACTAATCCCAAAAATTCCAATTTTTTTCGAACAAAATTTGTAATTATTCTAAAAACGGGTGCATACGAATGCTTAAATAAACGTTGTATTCTATAACTCTCTGGCAAGAATATGAAATCCCTAGAACAGAATTTGATAACAGATAGCACGCCTACTGTTTATTGCAATGGATTTGAAATTTATAACCCAAAAGGCGACCTAACTAATATAGACAATGTAAATGACGTTGATGACACGCCGGTGAAAAGCAGTACTAAAAAGTTAGTTACCCTGCTTGGGACACTTGGTTCATTAGGGCTAGTATGTACATTAGGGGAGCTGCCGTATCCTTATGATATTGTCGGGACAGTATCCGCACCGGTTCTGGCGCTTGTTGGTTTGGTGTCCTGGATGTCTTACTCTCAGATTGAACACCCTTCAAAATATTCCTCTTTTGGAGAAATGTTGGCTAATTTTAAAAATGATGTAGAACCTAAAAATAGAGCTTACCAGTATCTAAAAAGAAAATTCTCATCAAGCGCAAAGACGCCTCACCTTGTACCGACACAGGGAGAGTTTGATAACCAGTTTAAATAAACGGATAAGGGAACCCGCATTGCGCTAAAGTTAAGTTTTGCAGATGGATTATACTATGGTTGAGGAAGTTGGCGATTCGCTTAATAGTGCAGAGAGGATAAGATTTGAAAATTACCTTTCAAAAGGGGCATTAGAATCTTCTTACCCCGGGCTAGAAACGTTGGTTGAAGGTTCAAAACAAAAACTAAAGAAAAATTACTTGGTGAGCTTAGCTAGGGAGGCGGAAGCGTTAACAGACTCTAAATTTATAAATTATAAAAAAATATCATTCACAGCAGGGAACATCCAAGCTGGAGATATCTGCATAAACGTGGATTATGGGGTTGCCATACCTCCTTTTGAGGTACTATATAATTGTTGCTTAAAGAATGAGCTAAAAGAAAACCTGGCCAAAATGGGAATTGCTAAAATAACCGGATATGTAAATTCTGTCCAAAGAAAGTTAAAACATTCATTAGGCGGTTTGAGTGGGATGGAGCTTATAGCTATGGAGATCGCACAAGACGAACTGTATTATCAGAAGATTATACCATTGGAAACCATTATTGAGGGTAACCTACCGGCAGTGTGCTTTGAACAGGCATTGACATTAAATTGGCTGCTTTCAAATGACCCAGAAATAAAATTTATGGGCGGAAAAGCTCGGGTATGTAACGGCTATTTGCTAAATAGAAGCTTTGTAGGGCACACCTGGGTCACTCTAAACTTTCCTTCTGCACATCCAGAGTGTGGGCTAGACGCGAAACAATATACACTGGACCCAAGCTATGGTAAAGTATTTAGAACTGTCATGGGATCGACTTATACACGGCTCCGATATATACCGCAAACTGATAAAGAGCTAACAGATACGAAGGTATTCCAGCTAAGAAAGTAATTAATCTACACTAAAATTATAAACCTATCTCTCGGTCATAATGTCATCAATTATCCGCGCAAATCTTTTGTAAACACTATTGCGTCAGTATCTCCCCACAATCTCTTAATATAGCCAGCTCTTCGAAACCCATTTTTTACATTTAACTTGTGCACTGGCTTATCGGAGGGGTCACATTCAGCTACAATTTTGCGTATCCCGGTCTTTCTTGATATCTCTATAAGCTTTTCAAGTAGTCCAGAAGCAACTCCCATTCGTCTATACTTACATTGAACATAAAGGTCCTCTATATGGGTATGTCTGCTCCAAATACTCCCAAACATTAAAAACCCTATTATTCTCCGTCCTGAGACAGCGACTATGGCTCTTTTTCCCGTTATACGATCTTTAGTGTATTTTATACCGAATTTATAATTCTTTTCCCACCAACCTGGCCATTCAGCCTCGCTTTCTCGAAGAAGGGATCGAAAATCAGACATCTTTGCGTATCTAAACTTTATACCTTGCATCTCTCTTTATTTTTTTAGTTCTTTATAAATGCGATAGATTGTATAGCAAGTTCAGTCAAGATGCCGTACTTTTTCATATGTACAATATCCGATTATAACGCCGTTATATTTAAATACCAGTGCCACTTAGGATAGACTATAAGTTATGACAGAAGTTTTCTGTAAGACTACGTTAAATGAGATATTGCCCGCGATAAGAGCAGAAATAGCATTACGAATGTTAAAAAGAGGCTTTACACAAATAGAGATATCAAAAAAACTTGGTATAACGCAGCCCGCAATATCACAGTATAAGCAAAGAGTACGGGGAAGCATGGCGGGCAGCATTCATCTAAACGAGAGTCTAGGAAAATACATAGATAGCATGATAAATGAGATAACCGAGAGTGACCTGAACATAAACACAAAAATATGTAGGATCTGTGAGAAGACCCGAGAGAGTGGTGTGATTAGAATAAATCCTAGAGAATTTCTTTGCCTCCTTGAGATTGACAGACCTAGTTCTGATTGAATATGTTTGAGGTAACAAATTTAAGTGTAAGTGCAAGGGAAAAACAGATATTAAGAGAAGTCAGCCTAAAGATAGGAGACGGCAAAAAGATAGTGTTAATGGGTCCCAATGGCAGCGGAAAGAGCACGATGTGCAAGACATTGATGGGTGACCCGAGTTATCTAGTTACTAACGGTTCGGTGAACTTAAATGGAAAGAATATAACTAATCTGCCGCCGAACGAAAAAGTAAAAGAAGGATTGTTTATGGTTTTTCAGGAACCTGAGGGAGTGGATGGACTCAATATATTAAGATTCCTAAGGACGGCATATAACAAGAGATTCCCCGATTCCAAAGATTTTCTCGAGAAATTGAATTCAATAATCTCACATATAGATTTCAATAGAGAATTGCTTACAAAAGAACTAAACATTACATTGTCGGGAGGCGAGAAGAAAAAGCTAGAAGTACTGCAGTTATTGCTCTTTAATCCAAAGTATGCATTGATAGATGAGTTTGACTCAGGACTTGATATAGATGGCGTTAAGGCAATTTCAAAAATAATAAACGAGTCGAAATCCGGTTTCTTAATAGTTACTCATAATCCGGTAGTTTTCAGATACCTAAAAGTAGATGAAGTTAACATCATAAAGGATGGAAGAATCATCGCCTCTGGTGGCGTTGACCTCATACAAAAAATAGAGAAGGACGGGTTTTTATGGGCGGAGAAGAAAAATTAGAGCAACTTAAGCGTACTGGTTTGGATTATAAATTCGGCTTTTATACCGACACTAAATACAAGTATGATTTTGGTACTGGTATAAGTGAGGCACTTATTAAGGAAATCTCAAGGATAAAAGGGGAGCCTGAGTGGATGTTAGATCATAGACTGAGATCCTACGCAGAGTTCATTAGGCGACCTACTCCGACTTGGGGTTATCCAGATTTGGATAAGGACATGAAGTATGACTCTTTCTATTATTACTCTCCTCCAAATGTAGATTTTACTACAGACTGGGATAAAGTACCGCAGGAGATAAAGGACACATATGAAAAACTCGGTGTTCCAGAAGCCGAAAGAAAAATACTTGCAGGTTCATTGAGCGTTTTTGATTCGGACAGTATTGTAGCTAAACTAAGGAAAGAATGGACAGATAAAGGCGTAATCTTCACCGACATTGATACCGCACTGAAAGAACACCCCGACCTAGTAAAGAAATATTTTATGAAAGCAGTTCCATTCACAGATAATAAGTTTGCAGCACTCCATGGTGCAGTATTTAGCGGCGGACCTTTGATTTATATTCCACCCGGCGTGAAAATAGACACGCCCTTGCAGACTTATTTCAGAATGAATAAAAAAGAAGGGGCACAGTTTGAGCATACGTTAATAATTGCAGATAAAGAAAGTGAAGTAACTTATGTGGAGGGGTGCAGTGCAGTAGCATATGAGCCAAATAGTAAGGCGTTACACGCTGCAATTGTAGAGGTTTTTGTTGAGGAAGGTGCAAAAGTAAAATTTATATCTGCAGAAAATTGGAGTAGGAATGTTTATAATCTGAACACTAAGAGAGCGATAGTAAAAAAGAATGGGCATATAGAGTGGGTAGAAGTTACTTTGGGCTCTAGAGTAACCATGCTTTACCCGGCCTCTTATCTAGTAGGGGAAGGTGCCAGTAGCTCTAATCTTACAATATCCTTTGCGCAGCCAGGCACATGGAAGGATAGCGGGTCTAAAGTCATAATGTCAGCGCCAAATCAGAGCGCAAAGATAATTTCGAAATCGATAAGCATGAGCGGTGGCTCCGCCGTTTATCGAGGTCTTTTAAGGATAAACAAAGGGGCTGAAAATGCGAAAGCATACACACAATGTGATTCGCTTCTTTTAGAAGGCAAAGCAGTAACCTCAACTTTTCCACATAATGAGGTCCTTAATCAAAGCGCTAAAGTATATCACGAAGCGACTGTGGGTAGAATTTCTAAGGAGAAATTATTTTATTTGATGTCTAGAGGGTTGACGGAAGCACAGGCAAGATCGATGATAGTTCTCGGATTTATGGACACAGTTTTAAAAGAGATACCCTTGGAATTTGCAGTAGAAATCAATAGATTGATAGAGATGGAGATTTCTGCGTTACCAGGTGCAACGGGATAAGTTATGAGTGAGTTATTGGCGCTTGTTCATCAAAATAAAATAGATTTTAAACTTAAAAAAGAGTGGCGAGATTCTCCAACAACTATAGCTCATACAGATTTTTCAAAGATAGACCTTTCTAAGATAAGTTTCGAAGAGAATCTTGTGACGATTAATGATAAACGGTTAAAAAAAACGGAGTATAAAGACCCACTCCCATTAGAAAAAGATCCGATGCTAGATTTAAACAGAAAGGTACACAATTTTTGTTATACCTTGGATGTGTCTGGAACAGAAACGTTAAACTTTGGTAAAAATGCTTCTGTTATAGGAACTTTAAAATTAAATCTATCTAAAAATTCAGATTTGAAAATAGAACTTGGCGAATATTCATTAGTTGATATTGTTATTATCGTTAATTGCGTTGAGGATTCAAATTGTAAGCTTAGCGTTTTTTCTAGAAATTCGGGTATAACTTATATACGATTTAAGAAAGCACTAAGCAAGAATTCAAAACTAGAACTAATAAATAGCCATATTAAAGACAACTTTCTTTTTTTGCAAGGGGATTGTGATTTAGATGAAAATTCGGATTTGCAATCAAAAATCTACTCATATTCTTATGATACCGCCCACTGTGACTGTGTGCAAAACGTGAACCTAGGTTTTCAAAGCAAAGCACACGTAATAGGGCGCGGGGTTATAGAGGGGGCGGCGTCACTTATTTTTAGGGGCGCATTAAGACTTTACAAAGATAAAGCTAATGGGAACTTCGAGACAAAAACAATAAATCTTAGTAAGGAGGGCGCATTTACCGATTCAGTGCCGATATTGGACATAAGTGCCCAGGATGTTTTGGCAAAACACTCCTCTTCTATCGAATCCATTGATAAAGAGGATATATTTTATTTGATGTCTAGAGGTTTTTCAGAGAAAGAAGCCTCTGAGCTTATAATAGACTCCTTTCTGTTAGTACAATGCTAAGAATACGTAATCAAGACTACAAGTATTGGATATCTTAATTAGATAGTTTGATAACAGATTAAATTTAAATACACCAATTTTGTAATGTAATAAATGGGCGTAATATTTGACTTAGATGGTACTCTGATAAATAGTATAGGCACTCATACAAAAGCCATGAAAATCGCAATGGATAAGGTGCTCGGAAAAGATGTCGTTTCAACTACCTTTGTCAGGGCGCATATACGATATCCTTCCTCTATTCTTTTTAAACAGCTAAGGGTAGAACTCAAGAAAAAATTAGCTGCTGAGACTGTAAAAAAAATCATGGAGATAAGGGATGCAGAATTAACTCCACGACTAATCAAAAAAATAAAATTCTTTAATGGCGTTTTTCAGACAGTGGGCCTTCTTAAGGAGTTGGGTATAAGCTATTGTATAGCAACGTCTATGAATTCACGAGAACTGTCGAAGTTCATACCAAATCTAAAACTGAACAGCGTTTCTGAAATAATCATAAACTCCCCAAGATTAGACTTGGAAAAACCAAATCCATTCATATTAAATAAATCTATAAAAACCTGTAAAATGAGCAAGTCACACACCTATTACGTTGGGGATAGCCCTTATGATCTTGTAGCATCCAGACGGGCAGGAGTGCATTTTATAGGGGTCTTTAACAAGAAAGAACTAGGTAAGCATCCTGGGTTTTGCAAGGACATTCTAAGTCTGAAGGACCGGCTTGAGAGAAACCCAGACGCGCTAAGAGATAAATTTTAAGCCTTTGAATTACGCTTCTTTGGTACCCCGGCACCTGCCTTAGAACGTTTTATGTAGTAAGAAATCGGATTCTTTATAAGTTTACAAGTTTCATCAGGAAAACAGACATTGAAGTATTTATAATAACCCTCTGCATCGCAATTTGGAGGGGGATACAACTTTCCGGAAAATGCATAATCAACTTGTTGCCGTATAAGCCCCTCTTTTAATGGCGGCTTATTCCGAGTATTCCACTCTAAGAGAAGTGACATTACCTCTGCCTTTGTTCTACCGGAACTTCTGTAAAAGTTTGTGAGTATAAATATACTGCGTTTCCTGCCATCGGCGAGGCCTTCGCTTATTAGCTTTATACATGGCGGGAAATAGGCCGTTTTTAATGGTACATTTAATACCTTATATTCCATTATTGGTCGTACTTTTTCAATCTTTTTCTCCGGGATAAATTTATCGTATGCTCTAACAAATAAATTTTCTGCCTCGTTTTTCTGGGGATGAAGGTCAAAAAAATCTATTTTTGTATCCACACTTTCTGGCTTAGCCGAGTCGATTTCAAAATTCTCTATCTTATTTTTGTTAAGTGGCAAAGAGACCAACCACTTTTTTTCATTTAGGGAGTATTGCATCCTAAACATATGTCTCTCGGATATCAGTACCGTATCAATACCTATTACCTGATATGGATCCAGAGCGCCATTTTTTAAAAGCTTGTTTTCTTCCACGCCGAAAATTGCACTTAATTTTCTTACGCCGTAATCTTTTTCTAAGGTTTCTCTTAACTGCTGTTCGAGCTCATTTTTTAAGAATATGGATATTGTCATAGGGGCATCGGGGAATAACCGGTTTATTTCTGTGCCGTTTATTTCAGCCGGAAACGCTTCGAATGGAAACATGATATGGAATCCAGAACCACCACTAAATTTTACCGCAAGACTGTGGACACCCTCTCTTTCTATCTTATTTATTATCATCCTACAAAAGATTTTAGATATTTCCAAGTTCTTGCAGTCAATATCTATGACCATGTCCCATCCTTTCCTCATTGAAGAGAGATTCTCTTTTGCTATTTCCTTAGTTAAGTCTAGTGGGTTGTGCCATCGCTCTTCGCTGACATGAAAACTCGTTGCCCCTGACCTTATAACATTCTCAATATCTCCCCTATATTGAAAATACATAGGTCTTTTACCGAAACCCTCGCCGTACCTTACTGCACACTCACGATCCTTCACATTAAGTAGTCGATTTATAACTTCATCATTAAGATAATATTTTAGAATCTCCGAAGGTTTCATGTTATAACTAGTAACGTCTAATATTAATTAGTTCATGGTTTAACCAAAAATTTGTTAATTAAACACTTATTTAAACACTTAAAATTTAATAATAAGAATGTTAGGCAAAAAAATAGAAAACATATCAGTATCAAAAGGGGAAAAAATAGACAGCTTAATTAAGCAGTTTAGTTCTGCGGGCGGTTTTACTGCGAAGAAGCTATCAGATGCGGTGGAAATATTCAAAGACATGCAAAAAGATAAAGAATGTATAAAGTTCTTCTCTTTCCCAGCAGATGTTGTATCGACAGGACTTAGAGGAGTAATAAAGGACATGATTAAAAATAAACTAGTTGATGTGATTATTACGACCTGCGGGACAATGGACCACGATTTAGCTAAAGTTTGGAAGGATTATTACTCTGGAAATTTAGTGACTGGCGATGCAGAACTTAGAGCGGGTGGAATTAATCGTCTTTATAACATATTTATACCAAATGACAGTTATGGTTACATTCTAGAGGAAAAACTGATTCCAATCCTAAAAAAGGCTGCTGAGGTTAAAAAAGAATATTCCACGAGCGAACTAATCTCATTTATAGGAGAGAGCATAAAAGATGAACCTGGTGCAGAGGACTCAATAACGTATTGGGCGTGGAAGAATAAGGTGCCAATAATAATACCTGGTTTTACAGATGGAAGCTTTGGTTCTCAGATATGGATGTACTCACAAAAAGATAAGCTCTTTAAAATAAATCTTATAGAAGATGAGAATCTACTAGCAGAAAAAGTATTCAAAGCCAAAAAATTGGGTGCACTGATGCTCGGCGGCGGGATATCTAAGCACCATACGATATGGTGGGCGCAATTTGGGCATGGATTAGATTATGCAGTTTATATGACTACGGCGGTCGATTGGGACGGGAGCCTTTCCGGAGCAAAACTTGAAGAGGCCATCTCCTGGGGAAAAGTCAAGCCAAAGGCTAAGTATGTAAATGTAGAAGGCGACGTGACGGTTTTACTACCGCTTCTTTACGGCGCTTATCTGGGGTGATATGAATGAAAGTGAGTGAAATAAAAGATGGAATGTCTAACGTAGATTTCCAAGGAGAAATAACAGAGATATCCGAGCCAAGAGAGGTAGTTACGAAGTTCGGGAATACTACGGTTGCGACCGCAAAAGTAAAGGATGACACCGGCACTATAAGTCTTTCCTTATGGGGTAAACAGATAAGCCTCGTCGCCGTTGGAGACAATATCGAAGTGACTGGTGGATATACACGGTCATTTAGGGATGAAGTACAAGTTAGTGTAGGAAAAACCGGTTCGATAAAAAAGCTATAAAGAGTCTCGCTTTGCAGGTGAATAAGGTATTAAATATCTTATTGGAGTGCTTTGTATTTACATTTTTTATATTTAATAAATAAGCGTAAATTAAAGAGAATAATCAGCTTGCTTTACATCTTTAACATTTAATGAAACCGTGTTATTGAAGTTATTCGGTACTGCCACCAACTCTAACTCATACATACCAAATGAGAGATCTCTCAATTTTTCGTCAATTGATTCCGCCGCTGATATAGCGAGTAATTTTTTGGCAGTTTTATCAAAAAAGGATGCCTTTATGCTCGAAAGGCCATCATCCACTATACATGACAAAAATAGCATTTTTGATAAAGCCTTGTCTCCATGTTCCTCACACTTGTCGACGACCCTCTTTTTACAGATATCGCATTTTACCAAAAACAAGTTGTTCGTGAAAATACGGGTCAATAAGCACCTCAAATTGTAGATTTTAGTATCATCTTTTACATCAGCTATTCTTTGGAATAGTGGTTTATTTTCAGACTTGCTATCAGGAGTTTTTATTAATTTTATCGCACTGTTGCTTCCGATGTGTAACTCAATTCCATCGTTTATTTTATTCTTCTTTGAATAAGCATTGGCAATAGAGATTTCATCTCCTGCAGATGCATTTTCTATCAAGTAGTCTACTTTTTTAGAGTCCCACACCACTGCCGAAATAGTGTGGCCTTGATCTTCCAACAATAAGTTAATTATCTTTGAAGGAGTGCCCTTTATATTAATCTGTCTAGGCTCGAATTTTCTTTTAATAGATGCCTTCAGATTTATGTGATTCATCTCTTCTGATACATCACCTACATGATAAGATCGCCGTATCGGCATTACTCCATTTTCAGTCGCTAGCATCCTCAGGGCCGCATCTCGTGTCAGTGCCGGAAATTCAGATAATTTTTTGTCTATAAGTGAGGTTATCTTCTCAGCCGACATGCCAGTTTTTTCGATTAAAGAGTCTAATAACCAATCTGTGGATTCCATTATCTAATTATATTTTTAACTAAAGCACCTATACGTTTAAATGCTTTGGCATCGTGCCCACTATAGTATACTCTTATTAACGGTTCCGTATTAGATGCACGGAATAACATAAATCCATCCATAAGTGAGATTTTGACGCCGTCAAGCATAGAAAATTTCCCATATTTTTTTGCCACCGTTACTATCTTTTTTAATCTTAACTCTATTTCTTTTTGATTGTTTAACTTTATAGAAGATTCCTTGTAATAAATCTTAGGAAATTCCTTTGCTAACTCACTTAATGGCTTATTGCGTAGTGTAATAATCTTTGCTATTAACAGCGCCGTTACTATCCCGTCCGAAAATGGGAAATATTTTCCAAAATAGAAATGTGAAGACGGTTCAACACCAAAATCATATTTGCCGGTTTTTAATTTGATCTCAACGTTCGGCCTACCAGTTTTAACATACGTTACATTAGCGTACTGCTCTAAGATACTGGAACAAGCAGTAGTCGCGACGACCTGCTTATATTTTAAATTTTTAATCAGAATTAATGCGGTTGTTAAGGGGTCCAGCGCATTACCCTTTTCGTCAACTATTAACGCCCTATCTCCGTCAGCATCTAATTGCACTCCGAATGCGAGATGTTCTTTTTTTATTAACTTGCCAAGGGTACTCGCGTTTTTAATGCTCGGTTCGGGTATTTTACCATAGAAGTCTTCTGATGCTGCCGACCTCAATGAAAATGTTTTTGCACCAATTTTTTGGAATATGTGCGGGGCTATAAAGGTAGTAGCGCCTCCCATCGAGTCGATACCTACCTTCAGTTGAACCTTACCGATGTCATTCGTTATGTAATTTACATACTTCTCATCGTACATGAATGGAATCGGTTTTCCAAATTTATCGGAAAATTTTTTAGAATCAAAAACACTCTTTATCTTTTCCGGGAATAGAGTTACACCATTCACAAACACCAAAATTCCTGTATAATCCTTTGGATTATGAGATGCGCTTATGCAGATTCCACAGGCTTTCTCTGAAAATGAAGCAAATGCAGAAACCATTACGGGACCGGGGCCGAGTTCATAAACGATGCCTCCACTCTTTATTAGTCCATTTGTAAAACTATTTTTTATGCGTATACTCCCAAGTCTATTATCATAGTTCACAAAAAATTTTTTGGTCTTTAATTTAGTGGCTAAAGACCTTCCGATTCTAAACGCTTTCTCTTCATCTAGCTCAGATGGATATAAACCGCGTACGTCATAAGCTCTAAAGATTTCCATTTTTATTAGTGCTTAACTATAAACTTTAACAACATAACCTACAGCTTGATCGCTTATAAATCTAAAATATTTTAAATCAAAATTTGATTTCAAGTACTTGGTATAATAAATCTATAAAAAGCAGAACAGAGATGAGTAAACCTACAAATGCACTGAGAAATGTATCGCCGTTTCCAGTATAGACGGCTACGCTCACCATTAAAGCCCCTAGGGTCAAAAAAATGACTGTCAAAATTGTTAATGCTCGTATTCCCTCCCGTTTGGATTTCGCCTTAAATTTTAGCATATCTTATTTTCTGCTCCGTCCGCGCGCCTTTTTGATATATTTTCCCCAGTATAATTTATATAGTCCAAGTTTATCCGGTAATTTGTTGAGTCCAGGTATAAATGGAAATGAAATAAAGAGTATCACTAGCATTAGTGCTAATAGCCCCGTATCAAAATCCTGGTTGGGATCATTATTAAATATAGTTAGGTCAGCGAAGTTGTATGGGAAAGTCCACCATGGTCCTACTGGCCACAAGCCATTAGTATCTTTAAGCATTCCCCACTGATTTAATTCGATTCCTGCTGCGGTAGCGGCTGCATTCATTGCACCACTATCCGCCAAAAATCTCAATTCATATGTTTGGTCCATTGGACTTGAAGATTGCAGCATTAGTGATGATTCATAAAGACCACTTTTGGCCATGATTGTAAGCTGACTGAACAAACCTATCAGAGGATTTTGAGTCTTATTAGATGCATTTATAGTTCCATTGTTTGCGAAATACACATATGCAGAGTTTATGTTGTTAGATTGCAGGGTAGAATTCTCGGAATCAAATATAGCAGTAAAATTCGTAATGCTCGGGTTGCTCTCCAGCGACTGCTCAAAAGGGGTCAAAACATAAACTTGCCGTGTATTAAACGTGTATGGATCAACGGATATCAAATCCGGAGAATAAGTTGCGGTACCTGAGGAATGGTTAAACTCCTGTACAAGTGTACTAGCAATCATGTTTGGGTCAGATTGGGCTACCTGCTGTATTGTAACTGGAGTAATATACGGTGCCCGCCAGATTATCGCAAACGCAATTATTATTACAACAATAGCGCCCGCACGTATAAACATCTTTTTATGATCAAAGTCAATCATTTTGTAAATTACCTCTTTTCGATACGGCTTAGATATCCCCTTTGCCCGAACCAAGGAGTAATGGACAAAAATTAAGAAGACCAATAATAATGGTACTATTGCAGTGTGCCACGCAAAAACAGCACCCATATTTAAAGGATTTATTAAGTTTCCCAGTAAAAGTCCATTCCATAGATCTGCGGCGGACAAGTCATTGAATTGTGAGAGAAGATCCCCTCTTATTCCCAATCCAAATGCCATCTGGAATATAACAAGCATTAACATTATGGATCCGAGCACCCAGACTAGTTTTTTCGTGTCTCGGAAACCAGATGTGGCAAATACTGTAAATAGGTGTAAAAATAGAAATATTGCGAAAGCACTGGCAGCCCAGAGGTGTATACTGCGTATAAATACTCCCGTAGGGTTAAGGTTCCACCAATTTATACCAAAGAAAACCATCGTGATGCCGGTTACTACTAAAATTAAAAAACATAGAATTATGTAGAAGCCAAGTGAATAGAAAAAGGTATTTGCGTATGAAGGGACTCTTTTTATCTCCTGTGACTTTATCAGCATTTTTATGTCTGATGCTATAGACCACTTTTCATTTTTATCCTTTTGCATAGATACAGTACAGATATAAAAATTGTCTCCAATATTTAAATAGTGATTGTTCATACTGCTACGAACGAGCAGAAAACATGAGATATCGTACTTATACTTATCAGGTACCCAAGTTAGCTGTTATATTAAGACAGAGCGAATGCGTCTGATGTCCCTAAAGCATAACTTTTGAAATCGATACGTTTATTGCGCCTTTTAATTCTGAAATAGTGTCGCCGTTTACGTTTTTTCTTAGGTTCGTCGCCCATTCTTTTTTGAATGGTAGGCGTGCAAGGACAGGCACTCCTTTTATAATTTCTTGTTTTTTATCTATTTCCATTTTTCCACCGCAATGTTCACAAATGATATAGCTCATGTTTTCAATTATACCTATTATAGGTACTTTGAGTGTTTCTGCCATTAACATCGTTTTTTTCCCTACAGTCTGTGAAAGTAATTGCGGCGTTGTAACAAGCAGGATTGCATCTACTGGTATCGATTGGAATACGGTTATGGGGCCATCGCTCGTACCGGGCGGTAAATCTAGAAATAAGACATCCAAATCCCCCCAGTCCGCGTCATCATACATCTGTTTTATTGCACTTGAAACTAATGGGCCTCTCCATATTAGTGCTTCAGCATTCGTAAGCATATCGACTGATATTATTTTTATCCCCTCGTATACTAAAGGAGTTATTTTATTGTTTTCTCCGACAGCTGCCATGTGACTTGTGCCGAGTATAGTCTGAATAGATGGACCTGAAACGTCACAATCAAGTACGCCGGTTTTATAACCAAAGTTCTCTGCCGCAAGCGCAAGTAGAGAGACGACACTGCTTTTCCCAACGCCACCCTTCGCAGAATACACTGCAATTATATTTTTAATCTTCTTTTTATCGTACTTTGCAATTGGTGGTGGAAGTTGTTTGTTTTCACCGCGGATAGATTTTTTAATATTTTCTAGTTCATCTCTAGTCATATAACTAAATTCCAATTCTACATTTTGATATCCTGCCGAACCGAGAATTACTTTAATATCCTTCTCTATAGTGCTAGAAAGAGGGCAACCTGGTACCGTTAATTTTATTCTTATTTTGATAATATTGCCTTCTTTTTCTATTGCACCAACCATCCCTAGCTTAGTTATACTAATGCCTATCTCCGGATCCTTTACTTTATCAAGTAGTGAGAAAATAGAATCTAATTCACTTTTGTCGACACTCATTTTGATTTTTTGCCTTCTTCTTCGGCATCAGTTATACCGTCAGTACCTATTTGGAAAGTAACTTCTCCTTCAGGGAGACTTGGAGAGTCTACAAGTTTAGCTACTCTTAGTCCCTTCTTCCCTTTTCGTAGATAAATTCTATAGGTTGCTACATGCCCTATTATGTGTCCCCCTACTGGAGCAGTAGGGTCTCCAAACATCATATCCGGCCGGGCCATGACTTGGTTAGTCATATACACTGCAAGATTATATCTGTCTGCGAGCCTCTGTAAATTGTGAAGGATAACATTTATCTTCTGTTGTCTGTCTGCTAAAGTTCCTCTACCTACGTATTCTGCTCTGAATAATGCCATCATGCTATCAACAACAATAAGTTTTATTTTTGGATCTTTGTTCACAAGCTCGGGTACTTTATCGACAAGGAGTATCTGGTGATCAGAGGAGTATGCACGTCCAATCTTTATGTTGTTTAGAACCTCTTTTGGATCCAACCCTTTTACAGATGCTAACTGCTCTATTCGAGCAGGTCTAAAAGTACCTTCTGTATCAATCCATATTGCATGTCCATCCAAACCACCCTTCTCTTTTGGCAATTGGACATTTACCGCCAATTGAAATGCAAGCTGACTTTTTCCTGAACCGAACTCACCATAACATTCAGTTATCGACTGCGTTTCCACGCCGCCTCCTAGCAGTATGTCGAATGCTTGACTGCCAGTTGATATTCTTTGAACCTGCTTTCTTTTATCTTCAAATTCCAGACCGGAAAGAAAGTTCATCTTTGCAGCTTCTCTTGCTTCGGAAATTATTTTTCTTGCAGTAGGTTCACCGATTTCACAGACCTCTGACACAACCATCGGGTTCGCAGTTGCAAGCGCTATAACATCCTGATAACCTGCGCCTTTAAGTTTTGATGCGATAGTTGCTCCAACTCCCGGCAGGTCTTTTATATCAACGTATTCATCTGCAAACTCAGGCGTATTTTTTACTTCTTCAGTAGAATCATTTTGCTCGGTATCCTTTTTTGCCATAGTTGTATGCTAATATCTTACAACGTCTATTTAAAAAGCTTATTTTAACTTATCCAATATTATGGTAGTGTCAGTTTTTCCGACACCGTTTATTTTTCTTAGCTGAGATACTACAAAATCAGAAAGTTCATCCATTCTGTCATAAGCAAATCTTACAACTAAGTCCCATTCGCCACTTATCAGCATTACCTCCTCAACTCCTTCTTTATCAACTAAAGTTCTTGCGACTGTAACCGGGGATGTGCCTTCAATGACACTTACAAAAATCAATGCACCCATTGCCGTCATAATCATCTCATACAGATTTGCTATTTAAAGTTTGCACAAGCGACGTCATCAAAATCGGTCTTTTTTATTTATAATTTGATATGGCTCAGATTTCATGGATAGCGTTTATCTTCACCAGCAAAATCTAGTGAAAAAATGCAGATTAATTGATTAATACTAAAACTCTTCTATAAAAGTAATAAAAAATGGGATCTAAGTTATTAAGTGAATTAGAAGAAGTACTGTCTCATTGTGGGTACTCCTACTCAAAAAATGTAAGTTTGCAGGAAAATTTCGATACCTTTAAAAGATGCGCTGGTCTCCAGTCACAACTTTTCTATTCTTTTCGTTTTAGATACCCGGGGCACATGGACAAACTATTTGAGACTTTCGAGGCGTTTCGTTTTAGATACCGGGGGCATATGGACGAAGTATATGAGGCTTTCGAGGAAGCATATGAAAGGGAGCGCATGGATCTATTTTTAGAGGTATCTTTGGTAGGTTATGCAACACCTTATATTGCGCAACTGCCGTCTAAGTTTGCAAAAAGAGTTGCATTGGATCTTGTAAAAAGACGGGCATTCGGAGACTTAACGGCGCTCATAAAAGAAGCTATCCTCCCACATGAATGGCTATCGAATCTCACCAGCAACGAATATAAGTTGTTAGCAGAGGGGGTAGAAGCAGCTTACTCAACGATGAGTGCCGAAGATATAGAGAAGGTAGATTTATTTCTTTCCTACAGCAGTATAAATATTCCTCCACGTGATGAAGACGCTCAGCGGGTTTATCATTATCGTCTACTTAAACAGCAAGCAGAGACGATAGAGGCCCTATCTGCAAGATGGAAAGTAAAGCCAGTATTCAAAGTCGATGATGTAGAAGAAGTGTATCTTAATTTTTTCAACGGCGAGAATGGCCGGTTTTATCAATTCGATACGCTTTCGAGGTTAATAAAAATCACCGGAATATACCCAGACAAATCTATCATTAAGAAGCACTACGATAAGTTATTCAAAAGAGAGAATTTTTATGACATGAAAGAAGTGAAGAGAATTACTGGAATTGACCCCGCGATGGACTTTGATGACATGAGAAAATTTACCAGCAAACTTATTGACGGGGCAGTTAAATCAAATCAGAATCTTTCCAAACTGGAAGAATATTTAGAAGTCTTCGGGCCAAAATATGTCGATAAGGACGGACTACAAAAAATTTACGCTCACCTCTTTGAGTCAAGGCTTTCCAATAACCTAACAGTACTGGGGCGCATTGTAAAAACTACAGGTATAACTCCCACATTCGATAGTAGTATCATACAAAAAGAGTATTCTTTCTATCTGTCGCAAGGGTGGATAACTGAGTTAAAAAGTCTTAAAGAGGCTACGGGGGTTCCACCCGAATTCAATTCTGACGTCGTCAAGAATGCATTCTTGAGAGAATTACACCGTGAGGACAATGATAGCATTAAAAAACTTATTGAAGTAACCGGTTTAAAACCCAGAGTATCCGATGTACAGATAGAATACACTCGCTATTTTAACAATAACGATTTTGATAAAATCATCGCTCTTTCTAAAGCGTCTGGAATAGAACCAGAGTTTGAGGAGGCGGCACTATATGAGACAATATTCCGGCGTTTAGAAGGAGGGCGTACCTTCTCAAGAGACTGGGTTGAATTATTAGCCAGAAAAATAAAAAAACAAGATTTAGAAAAGATGCTCCTAAAGAAAGGAGTATACTCACCAATGCTTGAAAAGCTTGACGAGGAAATATTTAGTCATTTCTTAAATGCCATTTTTGACGGCCGGCTTAATACTGAACGCCTTAACAGATTAAAAGCTGTAACGGAATCGGAGCCGGCCGTGCTCTATTCTAAGAACTCCAGCATGATAACTGGCTCATGTCTTACGTATGGACAAATGCTTTCCATTCTTGACATAGGGTTAGTCACTAGAAATAAAGAGAACTTAAATACTGCTTATAGTCTTTTCGGCAAAGAATTTATCGATCGCGCGAGACAATTAATCAATGGTGGGAAAGTTTTCAAAGAGATATTTTTACAGGATATAGAGCTTATTAAAAACGGTGACGTCACGACTTGTGAACGCGTTCTCAATAGTATAAAGGATGAACTGTATCACGGCGGAAATTCAACTACCTCCGATCTGATGAGGATCTGGGATGACCTAAAGAACAATCCTACAGAATATCAGCTAATAAGCAAAATACAGGTGAGAACCTGGAGAAGAGGCATTGAAGATATCTTTGACAATGAAAAAACACAGGCGTGCATATTTTATCCGTACGGCCTCAGGGCTGGGAAAGAAGGTGATGTTATAGATTACATGCAAAATCAAGACATAGAATTAATAGACATGTACTTCAACGATGAGAAGCTTAAGACGGCAACTGCGATATGTTATAAGACCAAAGATCCCTCTGGTAAAAAAGTATTGCTTATAGACTCCGTAGAAGCCGGGAAGCAGGTTGTAACTATTGGCAGGACAAAATGGATAGATACGATGATGAATGCGATTCGAAACTATTCGAAGGAGAACGATTTCGACTATATCTTTGTAAATGACAGCGTAACCGAAGGAAAGGCAACCGATTTTAAAAACAGGGTAAAATCCTCAAACGTCCAAGATATCGAGTTGTACTTCAATTCGGGGGTTTATACCTATCTAGAAGCTAATCCACATTATAAACCAGGGACTTACAATAAGGTTTCAGGATATATGCTTAGAGTAGGGCCGCAGCCCCAGAAAACCAGTACACCTGCCGATTAAAGTAGACATGTTAAATAACGGATGTTGTTATCGTGCATAGCCTCAATATCAAAAACCTTAAAAAGGCTAAGGTTCATAATATTCCAATTATGGATGCTCAAAGTTTAGAGAAAGCCGTCACGGAAGTGAAGAAGGAAGCCGAAAAGTCCAAAAAGAAGTTTAATCAGTCGATAGATCTGGTCATAATTACAAAGCCCAGAAAGTCAAAAGCGGAAGAACCCGTTGACAGCATAGTATATCTACCAAATAAGGTTAGAGAGGTTAAGACCTGTGCATTCGTCGATAAGGATATGTCTACTCAATCGAGTGGTGTGTTTTCTAAAGTAATATTGAAGGATGACTTCGCAAACTTCGAGAAGAAGTCAATAAGGCGTTTGACTCACGAGTTCGATTACTTTTTTGCAGAAGCTTCCATAATGGCACCCGTAGCCGCTAAATTTGGTAAGCAGCTTACTGCGCTGAATAAGATGCCGAATCCAAAAACAAATACGGTGGTAACTCCTTCTTCAAACTTGAAAGCGGCCGTGGAAAAGATACAGTTCATGACCCGGTTATCCACTAAAAAGAACAATGCAATGTCAGTAAAAGTGGGAGATGTTAAAAGTGAGGACAAAAACATAATCAGCAATGTAAATGCTATTTATTCGGTAATAAAATCCGCATTATTGAACGGCGAGGCCGGCATAAAACATGTATATCTAAAACCTACGATGGGTAAATTGGTGGCTCTATGAATAAATCAAAAGGTTCGATAAAAAAAACTAAAGAGGCGGAAAAACTCAGTAAGACCTTAGCAAAATATAAGACTATTGCACTGGTTGAAATGTCCAGTTTCCCATCCGATAACTTCGAGCAAGTGAGGAAAGTATTCAGAAATTCGGCTGATTTCGTTTATATCAACAAGGTCGTCATATACAATGCATTGAAAACAGTCAAGCCTTCACTCGCAGAAAAGGTTAATGACGTTCTTATGCCAGTGTTGATGCTTTCAAATCTGGAACCATTTGAAATAGCCCGTATGGCATCGGAAAATAAGGCTTATGCGAAATTGAAAGGTGGTGAGCCAGCTCCCGATGATATAATCCTTCCAGCTGGACCAACGCCCTTTCCGCCCGGCCCAATGTTGTCACAGTTCTCTTCAATAGGTGTAAAGACAAAAAATGAGGGGGGCAAAATATCTATAATTGCTGACACAACGGTTGTAAAGAAAGGCGCAGCAGTAACTGAAAAGATTGCATCTATACTTTCAAGCATGGAGATAAAACCCAAGGAAATAATGCTTTCAGTTGTTTATGCTCTAAATGATAATATAATATTCGGTAAAACTATACTTTACAAAAATAAAGAAGAATACACCTCAATGATAAAGCTTGCCTTTAACAATTCGCTTTCTCTTTCGGTCGAGAGGGGAATTTTGAACAGATATTCTGTGAAAAACGTAATTAAAAAGATTTATATAGGAGTAAGATTTTTATCTATAGATAAAAATATAGTGTCAAAATCAACTATTAAAGACATATTAGCTAAGGCGACGGTGCAAGCCGGTGCATTGACTAATATAACAGGAGGCAAATGAAGAAATATGGAGTATGTATACGCAGCAATGTTACTACACAGCTTAGGAAAGGAAATAAGTGAAGAAACGCTTAAGAGTGTTATCTCTTCTACTGGTGCACAGCCAGACGAGGCGCAGATAAAATCAGTAGTATCAGCGCTTAAGGGCGTGGATATCGATAAAGTAATAAGCGAAGCACAGGTTTCTCAAATAGCCGCACCGGCCGCTCAGGCAGCGCCTCAGCACCACGAAGGCAAGAAAGAAGAGAAAAAGGAAGAGCCAAAAGCAGAAGAAGCTGCCGCAGGTCTAAGTAGCCTATTCGGTTGAACAATTTTGAAAGCGGTCAATTGAGGGTACTCTTAGAGAATTTTTAGAGTATTTATATGAGCACGCTTCTTAAATTTAAAGATTAAAAACAATCGATTATGACCGTACTGATAACAAATGATGATGGATATAAAAGCGCAGGGATTAACGTCTTATACCGTGCCGCAAAGAAAGTATTCGGGGATGATGTTGTGGTGGTCACTCCCGATAGCCTGCAAAGCTCCACCGGAATGAGTTTTACCTTCCATAAACCATTGAGGATAGAAAGACTGGAATATAAGGGGATGCCATGTCTGTCAGTTTCTGGTACACCGGCAGACTGCGTTTTTATATCCCTAAATCACCTGTTTAAGAACAAGATAGAGATGGTCTTATCCGGTATAAATCAAGGGATGAACGTTGGCCTTGATACAGTATACTCTTCAGGAACCATTTCCGCAGCGATGTTCGCAGCAATATACAAAATTCCGAGCATCGCTTTCTCAAAAGCAAGGGATAATATGTCAGCAGTGTCTACAGTAAGCGATAGTGACGACACATTTGATGGCGATTCTGAGGAAGTTTATTCAAAAACCGTAGAGT
Organism: Nanobdellota archaeon; assembly: GCA_021852265.1. GTDB lineage: Archaea > Nanobdellota > Nanobdellia > Parvarchaeales > Parvarchaeaceae > Parvarchaeum. The sequence continues at coordinate 4,725 of JAJZNV010000008.1, read as the reverse complement.
TCTTGAAAAAGATTAAAAAATCCGGGTTTCCGACCGGCGTAGAGCTATTGAACATAAATTTCCCAAAACAGGTTAAAGAAACTACAAAGATAAAGGTCGTAAAGACAGACAGAGGTATATTTGAAGATCTCGTTGACGTAAAAACAGACCCGCATGGACGCGAGTACTATTGGTTATATGGCACACTAAAGAAGAATTTGAGTGAGGATTCTGATGTGCGCTCTCTCATGGATGGTTACATAACCGTCACTCCTATAGAACTATCTGCAGCGGATGAGTCTAAGATTTCATCAGTTAGATCAATGTTCATATGATTGTAACCTTCAAGTTTATTCTGATAATACCCGTGATTCTTTTTGGAGTTTTTTTAGCTGGCTATTTTTTGATGACCTCTAATACATTCTCTGCCGGAAGCACTAACAATATAAACTTAAATTCAGCATTTGTGGAGGTGTCTACAACAAAGTGCCAAGCCTGCTCAAATCAAATACCTTCTGTGATATACTCGATTTTAGCAGGACAGAGTTATTCCAATTCTCAGGCGCAGGCTTTATTCGGTACACAAGAGGGCAATAGTTTTATTGCTAATAATTCAGTGACTGCTCTTCCCTCAGTAGTAATGCCACAGACAAGTATCTCCGCCAATGTCTTGAGTGCAATGGTTTATCTAAATATGTTCAATGTAGAAAGCAATAGTTTTGTTTTGAACACGCCCTTCATTTCAGGGCTCTTAGGTAAGCTTACCTACTTTAGTATAATTCAGAACAGAACTATAACGGTTACGGATATCTACAATGTATCCAACGTTTATGGGCTTTCGCGCAGCTCACCTGCCTTTTATGACATAAATCCAACGGAATTTCTTATGCAATCAAATGTTAGCAATCTAACTAAAGGAAACAAAACTGAAATTCTATTAATATACAGCGACTCGCCATTCAGTGCGGTTCAGAGCTTGATAATAAAGAATGCCCTACAAAATTTCGGCAATTTTAGTGGCGACAGTACTCTACAGTCAGGAGCGATAAGTGCGACCACTACGCAAACCATTGGACCAGAGCCAATGTACAACTTTGAAAACATGTCCTTTAATAGCAAGATTTTTTCATTCGTCGCTTATAACCTGAGCTCAGTACAGGACCAAACAGCGCAAAAAGAACTTTTTCAGTATGACCAAAATGCAATTAGCCTAAATAGTATCTATGGAAGCTTTACTCCCTTTCTAGATATAGGTGGTAAATTTATAGGGGTTTCTTCAATGCTGTCGCCACTGATTTTTAATGGGATGAATATCACCGAGGTTAATCATACATTAAAAACGAACACGACTCTATCGAATTTATTTAATAACGCAGTCTCATTTTTAGATGCGACTTTATGTTATTATACTCTGGGTTCCGAAGCGGTATGTAACACGTCTGCTGTTCAGTCACAGATGTCAAATATAGAAACTGCGATAACACAATAATTATTTATAGTGATAATGTCAAGCAAGGGGTTCAGCCAGTTCTGATATCGCAGATTTGAAATCTTTAGATTTCACTACTCCAGATGCAACAAGTATCCCTGCACTTCCTAATTCCACGGCCTTTTTAACATCTGCCGCCGTTTTTATCCCTGCTCCTATAAGAGGTATAGAACTGCAATTTTTATTTACCAGCTCTATAAATTCCTTTACTATCCCCGGTTGAGCATCGGACACCGAAATGATGCCACCAATTAATTCAGGCGGTTCATACGCAATTGCAGTTGGTCTCATCTTACATACCTCGAGAGCTTCCTTTATATTTTGGACGCAAACATAAGTTTCCAATCCATTTTGCGTACATAGGTCTATGGCTTTCTTCAGTGCAGAATATACAATAGCACCGTTTTTACTATCTATACATCTCTCTTCGGAATGATTGAGAAGTGTGCCCATTGCACCACTTTGCTTTATCTCGTACCAACTTACGTGTCCGGTAAATGCACCAGGATCTATCTCGTCGACGCCCTGCGCTATCGTTTTACACATCTTCGAAAGTTCCTTTAGCATTGTAAAGGGTGGCGAGACAATGATGTCTACATTAAACTTTTTTGCCACGGTATTTGCAATCTTTGCGATACCCTCACCGTGATCAATACCTTCACGATATGCCTTATAATTTATTATAAGTTTTTTCATAATTATCTAGGAAGTAACAGCCCTTTATAACATAGAATTTATCCGTATTTATTGAAATCTTTGTGCCGCCACGGATGCTGTGTTTTTTTATCTCTTCGTCTACAGCATTCTTCATAAATTTCCATGATTTTACCATGCTGCCGCCCAATACGATTCTCTCAGGGTCAAATGCGTAGATTAAGGAATATATCAACCTTCCGAAAATCTTCCCGATTTTTTCGAATGCGAGCAGTGCGGTTTCATTATTTGCCATAGCCAATGCGTTCAGTTCGGCACCCGAATTGCCATAGTGTGTCTTTAGATGTGCACCGCCCACCATAGATTCTATATCCTCTCCGTCCTTATCAAAGACTGCTATATGACCGAGTTCAGATGCAAATCCTTTTCCAGAGTATATCTTTCTGTTTATCACCAAACTTCCACCAATTCCAGTGCCCCATACAATAATAAGTCCATGGCTGCAATGCTTTAACTTACCTTTGAATAATTCGTAAACTGCAAAACAATTGGCATCGTTGGATATTGTTACCGTCTTAAATTTTTTTTGTAATAAGGCTCTAATATCCAGTCCGAGCAATGGCGAATTAGGTGACATAACCACTCTCCCATTTTCATCTATCCTTCCAGGTATAGCGACATTTATTGTAGAAGGTTTTTTTGGGATTTTGTCCAGTTTTTCATTCAATAATGAGATGAATGCCTCTTTGTTATCAGGCGTAAAGAACTCCGTCCAATTAAGTATTTTAAGTTGCTCATTTAATATAGCGACAATGGTTTTCGTACCGCCGATATCTATACAGACTTTTAGCTTACCCATGTTAATTTATGTAGATTTTATTATCTCCTTTAAGCGCTTTATTCTCTCGAGAGGGTTGTCTGACTGGAATATATTCCTGCCAACTGCTACACCAGAAAATCCGGCGCCGATAACCTGACTAACACGAGCTTCCAAAGTACTGCCGTCTACAATCGACCCTCCAGAAAGAAATACTTTGGTAGTATCCGCAGCCTTTACTACCCAGTTAAGTTTAGAGTCATTATTTGGGTATTTTAATTTTACTATGTCAGCACCCATCTCGAATGCAACCCGCGCAGCATAAGCAATTATGTCCGGTGCCTCATCATCGTTTATAGTCCTCCCCCGAGGATAAGACCACATTATCACTGGAATGCCGTATTTGTGCGCCTCTTCTTCTATCTTACCAAATTCCTTAAGCATTACGTGTTCGTATCTACTACCCGCGTATACGGTATATCCGACAGCGGCAGCACCTAGTGCAATAGCTTCTTTTACGCTGCAGGTCTGTGTGGATAAGGGCTCCCCTCCGCATAGCTTTGTCTTTTGGTTTAACTTTAATATAAGGGGGACTCCAACATGGTTGTTATAATATTTTCTTGCTGCGCCCTTCAAAAGCACTAGCGCATCAACCTCTGCTTTTTTTGCTAGGTCTATAACAAACGCAGGGGAAATGTTCCGATCATTGAAATCGGTTGGTCCATGCTCCATGCCGTGGTCATATGCCAGGTAAATTCCGCTCATCTTAAACTTGGTTTTTTTCATATTTTATCCTCCGCATTTTTAATTTTTGTTTCGGGTATTCATTTATTATCCCGTCCTTGGCACCATAAAATTTCACCACATTACTGGCATTAAAGCTTCCCAGGGCAATCGCCTCTGGCGTATCCTTTTCATCGATGAGCGCATTTATAAATCCTGATAGGAATGCATCACCTGCGCCAACAAAATTGGTCTGTTTTACATTGAAGGCGCCGGCATCATATAATTCGTTGCCGTCCATTACTAAACACCCTTTATCTCCGCGGGTTATTATTGCGATTCTTTTCACACTTTTGGAAAGTTTCAAAATATTTTTTATATCATTTTCATACCCTGCGAATTGTTTAGCTTCGTCATTATTCATGCTCACGACATCTATATCTTTTAATAATGACTCCATTCTTTTCAACTTCAGATTTAACTCTTCTGCACCGGGATTAAAAACTATTTTTATCCCATTCTCTTTACAGTAGCTCACAATATCTGGTAATATCTTGTGGCTTTCACCTGCTAATGGCCCTATGTATAGCCACTTTGATTTAAAATCCAGTTTTATGTCCTCTATTGACAGCGTGCTCTCTATTCCACGGTAAATAAACAGCACCATATGTCCATTTTTTGATACTAATACATCGGAGAAAGGCGTCTCTCCCTCAGATTCTATCATATAATCAGCAACTATTCCCCGAGATCTCAAATCGTCAAGTATGAATCGTCCATTATCATCTTTGCCCACCTTTGCTATTGCTGCGACACTTTTTCCGAATTTAGCGAAGGTAGCAGCGGCATTTGTCGCAGAACCTCCCGAAAAGGCAAGTTTTTTATCTATCTCTATTTTTTTATCTGAGGGGATCTCTAAGAAATGACCATTTATTCCAGGTTTTAGGCTACTGTCGTTTGTGAACAAGAATAGATCCTTTGTCGCAGAACCGATGGTTACTACATCGAACATGATATTACTACGGCGAGAACTAATAAAAACGTTTAGTGTTTAAATTTGCGA
>JAJZNV010000026.1 GCA_021852265.1 Nanobdellota archaeon | reverse complement strand
CAAAACATAAACGAATTACCACAAATAATAGAACTTGTTCATGATTTAGGAATGCAATCATTATCTTTAAGTAGGGGCATACCTATTCTCGGTGGGAAAAAATTTGAAATGCTTTCCCCCAAGGAATACGCAGATGCATTAAGGCATTCCTTAGAACTCGGACAAAGATACGGCATCGAGATAACTTCTGAAGACCCTGTAACATTCTATATCTTCAAAAAGGATTTAGTTGATAATAATACGGGCAATCTTTTTGGGGGTTGTGCTGCTGGAATTTCGTATATCCATATAAATTCTAGGGGAGACGTATTTCCATGCCCATATTTACCCATAAAAGTAGGTTCGATAAAGGAAGAAAAGATAGGAGACTTAATCAAAAATCAGAAAGTTACTGAAAAATTCTATAACATTCGGTTTAATCTTGAAGGAAAATGCAAATCATGTAAGTATCTTAATGTTTGTGGCGGTTGCAGAGCATCTGCTTTATCTTTTACTGGTAATATCCAAGGTTCCGATCCAGTCTGCTTACTCGGGTCATAACTAATAATATTACTATATATATTTAACCCAGTAATAGCTTGCATTGACATACAGAGGTTATTAAAATGAATGATAAAAGTTTTTATCTGATATTTGCATATCCGACTACCTCTGGGGCTCTTCATGTAGGGCATATAAGATCTTACACTCTACCTGACATTATAGCTAAATACCATCTTTCCAAAGGCGAAAACATCTTCTTTCCGGTGGGATTTCATGCTACCGGTTCAGATGCAATAAAGATATTCAATGCAATTAAAGCGGATCCGGATAAAGCAGAAAGCTATGGTATACCAAGGGATAGCGTATATAAAATAAATGAACCTGCAGATGTTGTTAAGGTTCTTGCCTCATCATATATCGACCTCTTTAAAGAGGCCGGCTTTTCATTGAATTACGATGCCGCTATCTCAACTATAAATCCTGCGTACAGCAAGGTAATAGAATGGCAGTTCAGAAAATTGCATAGGTTAGGGTATCTAATCCAGAAAGATTATCAGTTGCCATGGTGCCCTAATGAGAATCAGCCCGTACACTTGGACGCATCTGAATCAGACATAGCTAGTTTCAAAGGCAACAAGGTAATAAAGTACGATCTGGTGCTATTTGAAGGAGATTTACCGTTTGTGGGGTATACCACTGATTTAAGCAATCTTCTTGGTCCTATAACCCTAGAAATAAATTCAAAAGAAAAATATGCAGAAGCAATTATAGATAGTAAAAAAGTAGTAATATCGGAAAAGGCCATAGGGAAGCTCCTTAATCTAGATAGGGATATAAAGAAGATAAGGGATGTGGTAATTAGTGGCAAAGATAACCTGAAAATCCTGAATCCAATAACTCACGAACGCGTTGTAATAAGAGAAACGCCGTTCGAGGTAGCGGATGGAACGGATATCAGAATTATTGTAGATGCAGAAACCGAGGAAAGTAAAAAACATCATAATATCACAGCCGGCAAGGAAGTTTACAAAAAATTAGAAGCAAGCAACAGAATAGACATTATGCAAGAGCTATCTGCAAAGCCGGTATATTGCAGATGCGGTGCAGAGGTAATAGTGAAAACGATAAAGAATCAGTGGTTTATAGACTATAGTAATAATAACTGGAAAGAATCTGCAAAAAAGCTCGTCAACAATATCTCGACCTTTCCCAACAGTTATAAAGACGAGCTTTACGGGATAATTGATTGGTTAGGGCCCAGGCCATGCGTTAGAAGAACTGGCTTGGGAACCAAATTCCCATTTGAAGACGGCTGGATTATCGAGGCACTATCAGATTCAAATATATACATGGCAATATACATAATTGCCGAAGCAGTAAATTCCGGCAAAATCAGTGTCAATTCCATATCCGACGAGCTGCTTGATTATGTGTTCTTAGGTTCTGGGGAGATAAGTGAAGTCAGTTATGCTACAGGCATAAGCACAGATGCAATAAAGGTCTTGAGAGAGAGATTCGAAAGCACATATCCACTGGATGTAAACTTTGGTGGCGTGGAACACAAATCTGTCCATTTCCCATTTTTCATATTTAATCATGCAGCGATATTCCCAGAAAAGTACTGGCCCAAGGCGATTTTCCTAAACTGGCATGTGATAATCAACGGGGAAAAGATGAGCAAGCACCTAGGCAACTATGTGTCATGGAATGATGCACTGAATAAATACGGTACCGACGCGGTGCGGCTGTATATTGCCTCTGGTGCAGAGCAATGGAGCACATTTAATTGGAGTAACCAGGTAGCAGAGGAGACAAAGACTAGACTAGCTGAGTTTATCAATCAAACCAGGAGGCTAATAAAATTATCTACAGACTTAAATTTAGCGGGAGATAACGAGACAATTTTTGACCGGTGGCTTTTGTCTAAATTAAATTCAACAATACAGGGCGTAACAGCACACCTGGAGAAGTATGAGATACGATCCGCAATACTGGAAGCATTATATGATGTAGATAGTTATCTAAACTCTTACCTATCTTATAATAAAATTAACGGTAAGGTATTGCAAGTGGTCATAGAGAAACAGTTGGCCATGACCTATCCATTCATTCCAAACACGTCAATAGAGCTGTTAAGAGATTTAGGCGTTGACAAAGCGCAGATAAAATGGCCCAACGTAGAGAAAGAGAGTATAAACAAAAAATTGGAGAACGTTTTCAACAGTTTAGACAATACTATAAAAGATTTGAACAGCATTAGAAAAATCAAAAATAAATATCAGGAAAATGAAAATAACATTTGTTATCTATATGTATCAACAGACGAAGAAAAAATTTTATATGAAGAAGCAAAAGAACGGTTGACAAAAAGTGTGGGGATAAAGGAAATCGTTGTATATAAAATTGGCGACAAAAACATTTATGACCCTGAAAATCGGGCTTCCCGTGCAAAACCATTTAAGCCTGCAATATTTATAACTGATTCGGATAAATACAAAACAGATCTCAGCAAAATATAAGAATGAGCCTTTAATTATTATATCCTTAAATCTACTATTTTTCTCGATATATTTATACAAACCCCAATCGTCCTACGAGAAAACAATAATCCATCAAATCTTTCATGGCTTAATTTGTTCTTGTAGGGTATGTTTGTCATGCAAATTATATTTTAGATAAATACGCATCAGTCTTTTTGAACTAAACAACTTTCGCTTCTTCTTTGCTAACATCTGTCTCATAAACTTAATCTTATAGAGATAAGTTGCTATTATATGAGAATATGGTCGATAAACCTCCTTTCGCAGGACTATCACACAAAGATGATAGGTATAAATACTGCGGAACCAAATCAGATGTTTATTCCGTATCATGGCGGAATAGGGGCTTGAGAGAGGGTTAAGGACCCAGGATGAATTTGCATTCAGTCCAGCATAAAGGTGATCTAACAGATGCCGGTAAAGAGTAACTATGTTGTATCTGGTTATCATATAGAAGAGCTGGTAAGACACAGCCAAGGCAGTATAAGGATCAGCCTAGACCTCGGGTTAAACCACACCTATGTTACCAAGTCCGATCAGGGTGTACGCCTTCCCGATGGCCAGATCATAAAACTGGACGACCTTGATAGGGTGTTAAAGAGACGGCACTCAGAGGACTGTTTCTTATTGGAAGATGGTTCACCTCTGCATCTCTACCTCTTTGAGAATAATCAGACCTACAAACTCTATGAACCGCACATCGATTGGCCGCCAACTCTACTGATAAACGGGGGTAGCGTCATGCATACGGTCTC
>JAJZNV010000016.1 GCA_021852265.1 Nanobdellota archaeon | reverse complement strand
ATGCCTAAGCCAAAGTACTGAAACGAAAATGCGTAAGTGTAAGCTCCAGAGACTGAAGGAGGTCCACCGCCTCCATACGATAGCCAAGGCATGGGCCAGCCATAATATGTTGCAGATGCACCGCCACTCGTAAACATACCACCGCTTTGAACAAGTCCAGTAAGAAAGGTCAATGCGATTCCTACAAATAAAGATACAAAGAGAATTTTCCTACCGACATTCATATTAATTGGAGACAGCTACCGTTTTTATCTCGTCTAAGAACCATTTTTTTATCCATATCTATTATAGTATTGAATAATTCAGATTTCGTTGCATTCTGGGTAATTGATTCATTAAACAAGTCTATTTCAGAGAGACTTACCAAGCTATTCACTAGGTCTATATGTGTTGCACTAGTAAAGCCGTCTGCCAAGTTGTTTACTATGCCTTTCAACGCTTTAAATTTCGCCATAAACAGCACTACCTATGTACTCTTTTTCGCCCACAATAATCTTGCTAATAGATTTGTAGCCATTGCCAGTACCATTTACCTCAATTGTGGCCTCTTTTATCTCTTCTCGGTTTATACCTGCTTTTTCGGCATCAGTAACCAAAATAGCCCAACATCTTTTCGCTGCATCTTTCAGAGGTGGCGTCTCAATTTCGAGTGGAGTTATTTTCTGCGATTTTAAATCGGCGTGGAAAAAGGCTTTTTCATTGCCTTGCATTGGGGGTATAAAACTGAGAAAAGAATCTGCTATGTTATTCGCTACCCCCTTCAATAACTTGTATTTTGGCATATCAATTATTCATTCTTTTTGAAGAGCAGATCCAACTTTCTCTTAAGTTCTGGGAGGTCGCCTATTGTTTCCCATACCTTATCCAAATCTACTCTAAAGTACTTGTGCACCATGATATCTCTTTAAATATCTCATCATTAATTATAATTCGCCACCTAACCTAATCCATTCCCCTTTAGCTTTTTCAAGTTGTTCATCGGCTCGTCTTTTATTCTCTTCGCCCTTGAATCTAAGCCATTCTAATTCCCTGCGCTCATCTTCTGTAAGCCCGCATGGCTCAATTGGCTGTTTATCCTGTGGAACCAGTTCTTTGTAAATTTCAACCTCATCTCTTGCATGTTCTTTGAGTTTTTCATTTTTATCAATAATCTCTTTCTTATACTCAGTTGATTCTGCTTCTGATAGATATTCACCATACTGATCCTCCCCGGCAGCCTGAGCAAGATCTATCTCTATCCTTCTTCTAGTCTCCCTAGGGTGTGTCTTAATCGCATCTTCTATAAACATCAAACCCCCTATATAATTTACATTTTCAGGCGTCCATTTAAGCCCTTTCAGCTTATTTTTTACATATTTTGTGCGCATATGGAATACCCGTTCTCCAGGTTTTGCTAAAAAGCCAGAAGCACGTAAAGCACTATTTAAGAGATCCTCTTTAGAAAGTTTATTTTGCTTATTATCCCTAACGAGTTGCATTTCGCTGTCTAATAGCAAAACATTGTTTATAAGGCCTTCTATAACCTCATTTACTGACTGCCGTTTATGCATTTTAAATTTTTCGAGTCTATCTCTTATATCTTTGCTTATCTGTATAGTTGTTACCATAGTTAGATATAGCTAATTATAGTATTTATAACTTTTCTGCGATATAATTACGTTTATGTTACAAGTATACTTCCTGCACATTTATTACAAATTAAAATTCTTGCGCAATTCTTCCTGTTTTTGTTTATGTCTCGGCCCATGCAAAAAAAGTTCATCCAAATGGCTTTCCCAATCAGCATTATCCGTATATATATCGATTACAGGTTCATTCCTACCAAACACTGTCGGGATCCAGTCTCTAGCAGATGTATGAAAGACGACCCTGTCCTCCTTAAAGATGCTAAGATAACGTGTATGGATATCACATATAGCATCTGTGTATTCGTCATATGTTATAGCAAATTTACACCTGCTTGTAGTTAACAAACCAAGAAACTTTTTACCTGTTATTTCCCTTTCTTCGTACATAGAGGTGTGTCCGCCGATATTAGATCCATATTTCAAAAGTATCTCATAAGCCTTACGGTATATGCCTTTATCTTTAGCTGATTGCTTTTTTAATTCGATCTTTGCTTCTAATGACTGACAATCTGAACTTTCCCCTTCCTCTGAATATACATCCATTTTATTCACCAAATAAGTATATGCGCTGATTATATTTAAAACTTTATTGCTTTATTTTATAATATAATAAATGATATTTTATCGATATATAATTATCTATATTTATTAGTATAATGATATAAACTTCACAAATAAATTTCTAATTATAATAATATTATATCAATTTATTTATTACCATTATATGTAGTTATATAATATAAAATTTATATTTTGAGTGCGTTATCTAAAAGTAGGATAAGTAGGATAAATATTCTTAGTAAGATTTTTATATATCTGAGTTTAACAGTTCATTCAAATCTTTGATTTTATAATCTGCCCGGTATAGTTTCTCCTCTGCTGAAATCATGGTACTATAAAGAAGTTTTCTTGCAGCGCCCGTGCCGCCTAAAACTATCTTTAAAACTAGTCCGGGATGAGAATAAATATAGCTGCGGATGAGGCCATCTATTTCATTTTTTCTTTGAGAGTAAAACAACAAAAGCTTTTCAACACGAGTTTTTTTAAGTACATCATAAATATCATTGGCAATGAGTTTTATTTCAGACTCGGGTAATAACTTGTCTGCTTCAGGATTATATAGGATATCTACCAATTTGTTCACAAGCTGTTCTTTGTTTTTTACCATACGCTTAAAATACTCACTATCCCTAACTTATACTCACCGTTTTATGTATATTTAGGACTTAATTACATCCGCAGTTTCCACCGCAGCCGCATCCTCCGGATTCATTTTCCGTGGAATTTGGTTCAACTTTCTTTTTTCTATTGTTTACCATTGATATTTTAGACAGGTACTATTATAAATAACTTCAGATTAATGTATTATAAAGAGTCATTTCTCTTATTTCATTCTGAGTTAAAGTGCGATTGTAAATATGGATGTTTGTCATCTGCCCCACAAAAAAAGAGTTCCATGCTATGCTGTATCCGATTACTAGACCACCGAGTCCGGTCAGAGGAGAAGTATCCGAGCCTGCACCACTTGTACCTGCTGAAACGGGTGTTCCATTTACAAAGACTGAGAACTCTTGCGGAAACTGATTTGCATTAACTGTGCTTCCTGCAGGAGCATTAAATACCCCGGCTAGAGAATACCACTGTTTTATTAATGAACCGCCCCCGTCGAGTACTCCAGTACATATACCATTTGAATCATCCACAAAGGCTGATTCGCCGTCTGCGTTACCACAACCTGCGCTACTTGTGAATAAAGTTAGACTGTGACCAGTGCCTGAACCACGATCTTGTGTGATTACACCGCTACTACCACTCATGTTAACCCATGCAAAAACTGTGTATTGGGTAACTGCCGTCTGAGCATAAGTCGTATTAATGTCTGTTCCCCCATTAAAATCAAAAACATAACCGAATCTCGGATTAAATGTCCATGTAGCGGTGCCAAGAATGTTACCGTTATATCCATTGCCACTCAAATCATGAACAATTGTTCCGCTTCCTTCCTGAAACGGCCAAAATGCTACTAATCCTATTGTACTGGGAAAACCAGAACCTGCAAGAGTTGTGCCAGAAACTGTTCCCGAAGAATAGTATGGTCCACTAAAGGTCTGTCCGGGTTCGGTATATGTTATCGTAACTATTGCAGAATATCTTGACCCCGTACTCTGTGGACATACATTTGGAACTTCGAAGATGCCAGCATTTCCATTAGGAGAGACTATATCATTGCTTTTTATGCTGAAAGATTTTGATACGCCGGAGTTCGTTACATTTATGTAGGTTATATTTATTGTACTTCCAATGCCATTACCAAACGTCAACACTAGTCCGATATTCTGTGAATACCCTGAGCCAGTAAGATTAGAATAGCAGACCGCGGTAAGAGTTTCCAACCCGGTGAATCCTGTTATCGAAGTTGACGCTGAATTTGTTGGTGAAAATATCCCGAGACTGTATAATCCTGCCGCTACTATCACGATGATTAATATGGCCCAGCCATACGTCATCATGTACTCTAGGGCTGACTGAGAATGCCTCGAAGAAAGAGTCGTCAGTTTAGTTGTGTATTTAGATATATAGGAAGATTTATTCGCATTGCTTTTCTTGGACATAAACATAAGGATGTTATGCAAGTTTATGAATTTAAACATAAAGAATGGGGAAAACTCACATCGTCGCCAGCAGTCGTCTATTAAGTAAAAAATACGCGAACAATATACCTGTCCCAGCAAATAAAATACCAAATGAGAACAAAAAACTAAGAGAAGTAATCACGTTCTGAGACGGTTGTGGCCCACCTGTAGAACTAGCACTCGCTACGACTACTTGTGCAACTACTTGTTGCGAAGTTGCAAAATTAATTATTATTAGTAAACTAGCCAAAGATATGAAGATTAGCGCTATCGGTAAAATAATAGTTATCTTTTTTGAGGAATTGACCAGAGATTTCCCTTTTTCTGATAAAGTATAAAAAACATATTTCCTGTTATTCGTGGACAGTTTCACTACAAACCCATTTGCTATCAATAGATTTAAGTGCTCTATTATGGTCGGCGTCTTTTTCTCAAGTTCTTCAGCTATGTCTGAAGGAGTCTTTGGCTTATATGATATGGATTTCATTATCCTAAGACGCTGGGAACTGGATAACGCCTTTAAGTCGCTTTCATTTAAGTTTATATTTGCCTCCATAGTTTGGGCGTGTTTACTAATATTAAGAATATACGGGTGGGGAAGGTAGGCTTCCGTTATACGGCGTGTTCCCGATTGTAAGAAGATAATAAGGGGCATAAGAAAACAGACCTGACTGGCCAGAAACCTTTGAATACATCCAATAAGTTCCTTTAGTAGCATTTGAAGCGATGTTGAAAGTCGAATCAAAAGAACCGGATTGATTTACAGACAACACCCTAAACAATGGATTAGCAGATACGCTTATGCCGGGGTGAACCATATAGATCGGCACATTAGCCGTAAACGTCGCATTTATAATTCCAGAATTGTTTGAAACACTGACACCACTCATAAAAAAATCAGCAAGAGTCTCTGACGTAAAAAAAGCAGATACATTGTTTGGTGTGCCGCCGCTGAAATTCTTTAGAACCGGTGCACCTTTGTTATTAGAAAGAAGGGGTACATACAGTTTTACTTCAAACCCGTTCTTTGGAACGGGCTGCGGAGCGTTTCCTTTTACTTCGCCCTTCGAGAGCTGTGTAAGATTAGACCCGAACTGGCTATAATTTATTGACGCGTAAAAAGAATAATTCTTCGCGTCAGTTCCGCAAGCACTCCCTGTAAATGAGAATAGCTCCCCTGCGCCACTAATAATAGAATTGTTCGCTAAAGCCGATAAAGTCATGTTTGAACGCTTAAGAGTGCCATTGTTCTCGGTGACGTAAATATAAGCAGTAGCACCTTTTACGAGCGCAGAGTAACCGAGATCGTTAAATAAACTTATGTTTAATTTATTTACGCCGCATGTAATACCCGTAACAGAAGGGGAAGGCACAAATCCTTGAAACCCGAAAATTATCATCTCAATGGCCGGTTGACAGGAATTTCCAGAACAATAATAGTTTGCCGTAGAATTTGTAATGTTAGCGTACGGTATAAAAGTTGCATAACTCCCTTCTTCGGGGAAGGTCTGATTGGCCGAAGAATAAAATCCGAAGCCACCGGTATCGGTGATATTCATTGGTAAGGGATTTGTATAGTTTGTTGAAGTTCCGCCGGCAATAGCTCTTGTTACATTTAATGTAAGCGAGCCGACATTGCCTGGAGATATCACATAATCTTTGTATCCAGACACATTGTATACAGTAAAACCTGTGTTTGAGAGAGGAGTTATAACTGAGTACACGCTACCGGGGAGGAGGGCAGGAACTGCACTAGTATTAGTGTCTGAAAGATTACCCGGTTGTACAACTTCCGTTACGTGTCTGACCGGGCCTGTCAACTTAAATAAAAATATCCCCCCTACTGCAGTCATTGCTATTATAACCAAAATTCCTATAATAATCAAATTATTCATACAGTTATTAGATTGAAGAATGATATAAACCTTATGTTTTTATTAGGAAATTTCCTAATGTAGAAAAAGCCGCACTTTATTCTTAACTTATAGATAAAATATCTGCTATGCCGAGTCTTATTCTTCTTTGGAAGGAGTATAATGCTCATGAACGAATTTAAATGTTCAATAACTGGAGGGGGGGTGCGCAGATAATATCCATTTTATAGACTGTGCATAAGCGCACTATAAACAACCTTTAAAACTTAGGGCCGAAATCCAGCGGCGATATACTCAGGTGCGGCTCCCAGATTTATAGTTGACACTACCGAATCAGTTGAAGTGGCTATAACAGAGATTAAATTGGGAGAGTAGCTAGTGACATAAATATATTTACCGTTTTGTGATATAGCCATAGGTCCTTGAGGGTCGCCGACAGTTATATTTTTAATAAATGTGCCCGTGGATAAATTAATCTTGGCCACGGTCTCGGGGCCACAGGTAACGTAACCATACCGGCTATCTGGGGTTATCACCATGCTGTTTGCATCGCATGTTCCGAAATTGCCAATGCTAGTATTTATGTAGCCTAAAAATGCACCTGAGGATGCATTCAAAATTGGGATGTATTGGCTTTCCGTGCTGATATAAGCATATTTTCCGTTAGGGGTCATCGTTATTCCAGTTGGATAAAAGGGTTCTCCGACTAGAGCGGATAGATTACCCGTGCTCTTTATTATGGTATTTGATGCCGTGTCTATAATTGAGACATTGGAGCCGTCCGAACCTATACAGTTAATCACATATGCATATCGCCCATTAGGTGTTATTGCAATATTCTGTGGTGAACATGGTACACTTATAGCCGCGACAACGGAATTTGTAGAGGTACTTATAATCTGAACAGAATCATTGTTGCTATTAACTATGTATACATATTTACCATTCGGGGTCACTGCTAACCCCTGCACGTTTAAAGCTGCGGAGATATTTTTTATTACCTTGTAAGATGAAAGGTTTATTACAGAAACTGATGAGGCAGCTGAACT
This sequence comes from Nanobdellota archaeon, assembly GCA_021852265.1. Taxonomy (GTDB): domain Archaea; phylum Nanobdellota; class Nanobdellia; order Parvarchaeales; family Parvarchaeaceae; genus Parvarchaeum. The sequence goes on along the minus strand of JAJZNV010000016.1, from coordinate 58,015 downwards.
GCCGACGTACAACTCCTTCCCGTTGGGAGTCACCGCGAGATAACCGAGAGACTTCGGCAATGCCGTTATATTTCTAATCACTTTGTTTGAAGAGCCATTTATTATGCTAACGCCGTTAGAGTAGGTTACAAATACCTGATTGCAGGATGTGACTCCTGAAAAAGTTATTGTCTGTACGTTGCCGGTAGCCGCTGATCCAGAAGACGGATTCGGAGAATAAAATGTAGTGCAGCCATTTGAGGAATTGTAAGGTATGGACGCGGAATAGCTAAATGCTCCAGAAAGCGTAGAGAAATTGATTTTTTCCGTATACCATACAGAACAGTGTCCACCGAAACACACATTATAACGCAGGGGTAATTTAGTAACTCCGTCGTAGGTTATTGACCAATTCAGTGATGTACTGTTCAAACCTGAAATTAACTGCTGTGGCAAGCCGGATTCCACAAACGTCGTCACTGCTGCTGTCTTTATTGCCCCAACGACAATGATGGGTGCTATACCGTTCGGAGGGTATGCCCTAAATCTTATCCAGTCTATCGGACCAATGCTTATATTAGTACTATTTTGATTAGTTATCATAATAGGTTGTGGTAAAGTGGGCAAACGACCGAGAGTCGAATTCATAAGTACACTACCATAATTTACCTGGACAGATATACCGGGTAAAGAAGGATAAGAGGTGTAAGGAAGATCCATGGAGTACACCTGATTTGTCCCGGGAACAAAGCCAGGTATCGCTATAGCCTGGTCCCCAAACTTCTTTGAAAGATTAGAGATTCTTATGCCGTAAACTCCAGAAAATTCACCTATCCCGGACATATTCGAATTCGGATTCGAAGGTGAAGCGACCCCCGCAAACGCGTAGATGTATTTCTTTAATGGGCAACCCGGATTTCCGAGGGAACCGCATGCACCAGCGGGGATTTTACCATAAAAGTCTATAATGCCATTTGCAAAGACACTATTACTGTATATCGGCGGAACGTTGGTTCCTATACCTGCAGGCAGGACTGTTAGTCCATTATTCACGTGTATCTGTGAGGAGGGTATAACGCTTACCGTATTGGAGCCCGTATTTGCCACATACACGTTACCACTGACATTATTGTATGCTACACCTGAAGGTTCGACACCAACCTTTACAGAGCTTACTAGTAAGTTGGAGGTCGTATTTATTATCATTGTAGTATTCGCATACGTATTTGCAACGTAAACTGCACCATTCGCTGAATCATAAGTTATCCCCAACAAGGAGCCTGCCTTAAACGTCCCGAGTGTTATATTCTTTATTACCCTGTTAGAAGAGTTTATTACACCGACGGTATTTGTGTATGCATTGGAAACATACATATCTTTATTTACAGGATCATATGTTAATTCCTTAGGTTCGCTTACCGCAGTTATGTTCTTTATTACTGTATTGGATGAGGAAGAGATAACACTTATGGTATTTGCGGCAGAATCTGCTACATAGATATCATTATTTGCAGGATTATAAGCTACTCCGGAAGGACCGTTTGAGACGTTGATAGTTTTTATAACCGTATTAGTAGAGGAGTCAATGATAGCGACGTTGTTCGAAAGTCCTTTTACAACATACATATCTCCATTTGCGGGATCATATGCAATTCCAGAAGGCTGAAGCCCTATACCTGTTATATTTTTTATTATAGTGTTTGTAATGGTAGATATAACGCTTACAGAGGGTGAATCAGATGCTAGTCCGACATATATACAGTGGTTCACTGGATTATAGGCTATTCCAAATGGCTCACCGTTTACACTTATGTTCTTTATCACGTTATTGGAAGAGGAATTTATTACGCTAACAATGTCAAACAGAGGATTCACACTATACGGATAAGAATTAGAAACATAGACATTTCCATTCATTGAATCGTATGTGATATCCTGTGGAGCATAGGTAACTTTTATAGTTGAGATTGCGGTATTTGTTATCGAACCTGTCGATGTCCACTTATTCGTATTTATGGCGGTTCCAGCGAAATTATCATAGAAATTAAAGACGTTTGCACCATTATCATATTCCCCGTATACAGAAGATAATTGTGGCGCTTCTCCCGTTGCCCTGGTACTTAAGAAGTTCGTAGTCAAAGAACCGAACCCAATGTAAACCGCGATTGCAGTATTCGCCGGTATCCCACCATTGATTCTTAACCAATAAATCGTTTTAGTTGCAGTATTTGAGTTCCCAGATTCTAACCAGGAAGGTATTATTGTACCATTTGAATAGAAAAATTCTATATTCTGGAGATTTGATGCCTCATATGAGCTGTATGCTGCACTGTCTATCGTTACATTCACCTGGAAAGGCGAAGGTGTAGGGCTATCCTGCAGATTTGCGACGGTTATAGGAACGCTATAAACTATACCATAAACTCCAGAACATAACGTTGAAGAAGTAAATGCGACTGTTTGGGTCAAACCTGCTTGTAAGTTCCCAGATGCCGGCAATGGTGTATACGTTGTTGTACAGGACGCGGAAGAATTTGATACCGACGGAACCGAATATGCAAATGTTCCCTTTATCGTCGAGAACGTTATTTTGTTTGAGGTAGACGTGTAGGTGTCATTATTAATATTATCATAGGTAACTGTCCACTTCGCATTTGAGGCTAAGCCAGATTCTACAAAGGTAGTAATCACCAGATTACACGCATTGCTCGCGCTGAATGTTATTGAATTGGTCGTACCAGCGTTTATATTTCCGCCGGACGGGGAAGGCGAATACGTGGTAGTACAATTAAGAGTGCTATTGCTGGATGGACTTACTGAATATTGGTATAAACCTGCTGAAGTAGAAAATGTTATTGCATTGGTTTTTGAAGAATTTATCACCGATGCAAATGTTACTCTCCAGCTCAAGCCAGAAGGCAGACCGGATTCAGTAAATGCGGTCGTAACGGTTGTATTTCCACTGCCAGAGGAGGAGCATTGTGATGAAAATGATACATAATTTACTAATCCGGCAGCTATCTTACCAGAGGAAAGGGAAGCGTAGTATACGCAGTTCCCAACCTGTATGCTTGATATATTAAATGTGTAGTTACCTGGGGACGAAATAAAATTAATTTGGTTACCTAAGGAAGTATTAAACTGTCCATTAAAAACCATTGTCCACTGAGTGCTGGCAGGCAACCCAGATTCCATGAATGCTGTAAAAACCGTACTGGTATTATTCTGTAGTGACTGGATAGAACTCTGCTGTACTGGAACGATCAATGATGCAGTTGAATTATATGTGCTGCCAGTCGAATTGATTGTAAAGAAAACTTTGAGGAATACTGAGATAGAAGTTTTGCCCGAAAAATTGCCGCTTACTTGACATTGAGTAGTCCCTAACGGTGCTATTGTCGCCTTTTGACACGCTACATTTGAATAGTTCTGACCATCTATCGATATTATAAAATGAAGAGGAGTAACCGATAATGCTTTCATATTCTGAAGCGAGAACTGCAGAGTTTGTGCATTTGCCTTTGCGGCACCTAATTGGATGATATTGGTAGCACTCTGTTGATGCGATGCCGCAGAAGGAGGAAAGGGTATTATTCCCAAAAAAAACAGTGCGACTATTATGAAGACTATAACTGCCGCCCATAGAACGATATTTATTCCCAACTGTCCATTTGGATACATAGCAATTATAACCGACATTCGTTTTTATACTTTAATAGGCATTTAAATCAAATCGCAAAAAGATATGTATTTCAGCAACTTACTGTTTTAGAGTATATTGTAAATGTGACGTTCTCGGTGCTGCCTCCAACTGCACTTCCAGAGGCGGGAGAAGGGGCGTAATAGTACTGAGTCCCTACTCCTAGCTGGTGATTACATACCAAATTACCCTGCACATTCGGTATACTAAAGTAGTACGTTCCCTCTGGAACCGTTATGCCAATAGCTGCACTTGCAGAGCTAGATTTTATATTATCATACGTTACTGACCATGTTAGTCCAGATGCGAGTCCAGATTCAACAAAGGAGGTTGTAAACTCAGGAACGCTGTAGATTCCTTCTGGGTTAGCGCCTACGGTTATGTTCTCTATTACGCTATTTGTGGATGCAGATAAAACCGCCACTTTCCCTACTTTAGACAATGCAACATAAACATAGAGTTGTCCATTGATTGCGGTCGGTGCTGTTATACCCATTGGTTCCGTACCGTATCCTAGATTAACAGTAGAAACTACTGAATATGAGGTTGCATTTATAATCTCAGTCGTATTGCCCCAGTAATTAGATGTATAGAGTAAACCATTTGGCGATAGCGCTATTCCAGTAGCAGTGTGTATAACTCCCGCTCCCAAACTAATATTCTTTATGTCCCTGCCTGAAGAAGTATCTATAACAGTAATATGATTGTCTCCGGCATTGGCGATATAGATATACTTGCCGTTAGGTGACATTGCCATGCCACTTGGATCACACAACACTGTTCCACCAGTACCACAATCTCCATTTAATGTAGAAACTATTGAATTTGTTATAGTATCTATCTTTATTAATGACTGGGCATAGCTATTTACAACGTACACATATTCTCCATTCGGCGTAACCACTATGCCACTCGGCAGCGGATTGTCACCTAGATTAATTGTTGAAACGAGCTGGTCATTCTTATTGTTTATGATATATAAGTATCCATAGAATGGCGAGCTCAGGCCTTGCCCAATAACGTACGTGTATTGTTCATTAGGGGATAGTGCAATCGTGGGTCCTCCTCCGAACTGTTGCCGCACCCCCGGTGTGGAGATTCCTGTGATTATCTTCCGCGTGGTTACGTTTATCAAACAGACCTCAGAGTTGCCTACAAAACAAGTTCCACCGGAGGGTCCGTAATCTGCAATATTTATTGTATCATTTACCATATTCAGGGCCATATCCACAGGACTCTCACCCGTGCCCATTGTAGCTACTAATGAATTAGTCGCCGTGTCTATCTCAGATACACTGTTACTACCATAATTTGCAACAAATATTAGACAATTTGGTCCTGAAGGTGCAGAGTAAGTTACAGAATAATTAGATCCTGCTGTTAACGTTCCGGAAGAAAGGTCGGGTGAGTAAACGCAATCGGGAGGATAATAGACAGGTCCCTCTGTATAAGAATACGATCCAGAGGTTGTAGTGAAAGTAACTGACGAACCGATGGGATATTTCGTTACTCCGTCAAACGTAACTGGCCATACAGTATTGGGTGGCAGGCCTGCCACTATAAATTTCGTTGTACATGAAGTGGAATGAGTAAACCCTATGGTCTTAGTGGAACCGCTCGTAAGGCTACCCGAAGTAACGTTCGCAGAGTAAGATGTAATACACCCTGCAGACGAGTTTGATGGAGCCGGGACTGAAAAGGAATATACATTACCTGCTGCCCTTGAGAATGTTATACTATTCGGTGCAGAAGAGCTGTTTAAAGTGCCATTATAATATACTGACCATGAAGCCCCTGAAAACATCCCTATTTCATTAAACGTCGTTATTGCTGTATCGCATGAAGTCGAACTAACATAGTCTACGACGGGACCTCCGTAAGATGCACCGGGCGGATGAAAGTCACCGGCTGTCAGTGGTCCGGATGAATTTGGAGACGGCTCATATACAGTCGTACAATGGAATCCAGAGGCGTTGATTGAAGAATTCGACATAACCGTGTAAATTCTATTGTAAACACCGGTGCCGGTGGTAAAGTTTATATAGCGTGTCTTTGACCATTGGACCGTGCCAGCATACCTAACGGACCAATTATAGTCGGATGGCAGATTATCCTCATAAAAGGAGGTGTCACATGACCATGTGGAATTGAATGTAAAACCTGCAGTTTGATAAAGAGGTGGCACCATCACACAGTTATTCATGCCATACCCTCCCGTAGCCTGTATGACGTATGGAATCATTCTACCATAAATGGTTTGTCCCCCTTGAGCGGAAGTAAAAGTAAAATTCTTTCCCACATAGTTAGAAATGTTCGTAGTACCATATTTAACCCACCATGAAGTTCCATATAGTGAAGAGTTGTAATTGCGCCCGGGGGATACAAATGTCGTCGTACATGAAGTAGATGAATTAAAACCGACTAGCAGTGATGATCCTGCCAAAAATTCTCCCGCAGTCACATTCGGTGAGTATAAGACATCACAATCTATAGAGGAAGTCGATATATATTTAGAAGAAATAGCGGAATAAGACTTATTCCCAAGATTACTATTAAAGGTTATACTCTGATTTGTAGATGACTTTGTTTTTCCCCCATAAGTTACACTCCAGTTCCATGTATAGGGGTTAGAACTTATGGTTGCTGCGGAAATAATACTAAAGTCTTGTTGGCTAGAATTGGCAATCACTGAATTTGTCGCAGTTGATATTATCGATATACTTGCACCATTGTTTCCAACCGGCTGATCTGCCACATAAACATATCTCCCATCGGGAGTTACTGTTATTGACGCCCCTATAGATGGAGACTTCCCCGAACCAAGATTTATCGTAGCAATGACAGTATTCGTAGCAGTGCTTATTACTGAGACTGTGTTACTGGCTTGGTTTCCGACATAAACATATTTGGAATTTGGAGATACTGCAACTGCACTTGGATTCTTACCAACGTTTATTGTAGCGACGACTGTGTTTGTAGCGGTGCTTATTACTGAGGTCGTATTACTGACAAAATTTGCGACGTATGCATATGTACCATTCGGTGCAACAGCTACCCCATATGGGCATGTTCCAACAGGAATAGAGGTTATTATTGTATTAGTCGTGCTATTTAGGGCATATACTACATCACCAGTACAATAACTATGCCCGAACAATACAAGGTTATAAGTTGCATTAGTGGCATACACGATGTCCTTGCTGGGTACCGCTGCAACATTTGCGCCAATACCACCAATGGACATATTCGCTACAATTATTGTCCCGGTTGTCGAATTTACCACATCTAACTTTCCAAAGTAATTCATTGTATACAGATCTCCATTTGAGCCGATTGAAAGCATAAACGGAGATTTAATACCACTAAACGTTGAAACGAGTGCACCGGTAGACACTGAGAATTTTTGTACGCTGCCATTGTCTAGATTAGTAGCATAAAGATATTGGTCATCTGCGCTTAATGCTAATTCGGCAGGTTGTGACTGTGAGGTTATGTTGCGTACAACTGAGTCGGTGGCAGTATCAATAACCTCTATAGTATTATTATAACGGTTCGTTGCATAAATGTACTGACCCAATCCTGTTTCTGTAAATGTAGTGGGACAAGTGCCATTATACGCTATATCTTTAGTGACGCCCCCTGTTATAATACCATTGAGAGGATAAGGGTAAATTGAGGAACATCCGCTAAATGTGACATTACTGACGTTATAATTATAAGCCCCGAATGCCGCTGAGAATGAGATTACGTCGCCGGTACTGGATGAGACGGTGGCATTTTTAGTCAGTCCTCCAAGAGTGACTGACCATGTGGCTCCGTCTGGCAGAGCTAATTCCCTAAAATAATAATTTGCGTTGTTTAAGTTTATAACACCATTTGATAATCTGCCAGAGACTGTGCCATTGGAGAAGAATATCGTATTTGATGTTGATGGTGAATATCTTATCGCGACTGAGATCTCATAATTTGACGTGTTTAGGGACAAGGGCACCCTGCACACTGCAGATTGTCCCGCAGTTAACTGTGAGACGGTACACTGGACTGTCGACGGAGAGAATACATTTCCATTCGAAGTTATCATTATGCTGTCTATATTGATGTCTCTACCAAATTGATTATTAAGCTGAAACACTGCCAGGGAGCCGTTTACTCCAGCGTCTTCCACCTGCACGCTTTGAAAACCATTTATCAGTGTAGCCTGCTGAGGAGTATTAAATACGCCTAAGTCGAATAATACAAGCATTGCTACGACCACAATAGCGATAACCCAGCCCCAGCTTATAAGAAAATCAACGGCAGCTTGATTTCTGTGTTTTGGATGCACATTGCCGCGCCTAACCATTTAATACCAATACCTTAATGTAATTTAAACCTTATTTTAAAATCTATTTTTCGATGTTTGCATTCTGGCCACTTATGCGAATTATTGGTATGGCCGCCGATAATGCCCGCTGTGCCAGTACCTTATCAAAGGTTAGAAGGTGCATCTCGTTTGCTCTGGATATATCCATTAGGACGTCATCGACAGGTCCTTTCGCTTCTACAGGAGATACCTTTTTTACGGATACGCTTGGAAGCCAGCGTACGACATCGTTTCTTTTTATCCGCTTAAGTTCACTAATCGAAACATCCGCATAATAAAGTTCATAAGCGGTGTTCAAACCCCTGTCCAGCATTGCCCTAATGTCAGTTTTTTTATCGAAAAAATATACCATTGCATTTGTGTCAAGGAGTACTCTAATCATATATTGTTCCTGAGCCCGCAAGGACCCAGACATTTTCTACTTTTCTAGACAGTATCACTTTATCACCTGGGTAATATGCAAGGTTGGAGTTATTGAATACAATGGTCACTTTGTCGTTTGCAATCGAATTCACTGCACCAAGTATTTTTGACGCAAGTACGTTTACGAGAACCGTCTCATTTTTTTGCAGAGGTCTTTTGAAAACGCTTTTCTCTTTTTCAGCCAGTGATGAATAGGTTAGTGATATCCTGTTTCTAAAACTTGGCGGTTTATCTTGAGCTGTTACGAGACTGCCAGCAAGACTGTCCCGTCTGGCAAGGGCGGGGTCTATTTTTGTCATTATACCGATAGTAAGCCCGGTGCCGGCTTCTTTCTCCTGCCCGAATTCACTCTGTATGCGTACCACCTCAGTGTTTATCGGTTTCCATGCATTTTTTATAAATATCCCTGGATAAATCGTCATTTTGTCTCCAACTTTCAAATGTCCCGATTTAAGTCCGCCTCCCAAAACACCGCCACTTAATTTTTCTATTTCCGTGCCGGGCTTGTTTACATCAAAACTACGCACTATCAACATCTCCGTATTCTCGGTCGTCTTTGCGGCTGCCCGTGAGAAATTTCCTATTTCTTGAATCAATTCAGTTATGTTTATATCTTGTATAGAGAATACTGGTATGACTTTCACGCCGTCAAATCCATTTTTTGATAGGAATGTTTTTATCTCGGCAAAGCTTTGCTTTGCGCGCTCGGCACCGACTATATCTACTTTAGTCTGCGCGACGACCAGATTTTTTACGCCTATTATTTTTAGCGCCTCAAGATGCTCTTCAGTCTGTGGCTGAGGGCATTTTTGATTTGCTGCTATCACCAAAACCGCTCCGCTGACAAGTGGCGCTCCACTCAGCATTATCGTCATTAGCGTCTTATGGCCCGGTGAATCTATTATTGATATTCTCCGGTAAAGGCTGCCTTTGCTGCCGCATGCTTCGCACTTTTCGTACCGACTAAAGGCGCTGCATTTTTCACATTTATATACTAAGAAATGAGCGTAGCCCAGGCGGATTGTAATCCCCCGCTTCTGTTCCTCACTGTGCCGAAGCGTTGACTCGCTGGTTAAAGCCCTCACTAGAGTTGTTTTGCCATCGGCGAAACTACCAACGACATCTATTATTATATCCTCAACCATTTTCCTTCTTCGCCGTAAAAATTTCGTCCAAAGTCTTCTGACCGTATTTGGTTATCTGTAGATTTATCTGCGAAGTGAACTGACTGACCGTATTCCCGGCAACACTCTTTCTGCGTCTTATCCCTTGCCTATTTCCTATCCCTTTTTCCAGCATTATCTTTTTCAACCCTATGCCGTCTATTTCTTTTCTCATCGGAGTACCTGTCTGGTAACTGCCGCCGGTTATGCTTGCAGAATAGCCATCTAAGCCTATCACTGAAAGGTCTATCTCTTCACCCAGTCTCTTAGTAGATAATGAGAGTGCTTCCTCTGCAGAGAGCGTTTTACCGTAGGATTTGCCCGTCTTCGGGTCGCTTATGACTATTTTCATTTCCATAGACTAATTAAAAACATTGAGTATTTATACATTATGTTTCAATTATAGCTTAACATGGAAATGCTATTTGTAGAAGCTAGGTATAAGAAGATTCTTAGTGATGACTTCATAAAAAGAATACAAAAAACGATAGAACCATTCAAAAAAATAAACCTGGTTGCCGCAATACAATATATAGATCAGATGAATGATTTCAAGTTGAAGACTTCCTCAAAGGAATTCGTTTTAAAGCAGTCAAAATACCGTGCGAGGTATCCCGGTCAGATTCTAGGCTGTGATGTTTATGCAGCCGACTGTCCGGATTGTGATGCTACACTTGCGTTTACTCAGGGAGTTTTCCATATATTAGGGATTCCTGTAAAATATGGAAAAGAAGTGATAAACGTGGATCCAGAGAACGAAACCATAGAGGTCATCCCTGCAAAGGTCGCAGAGGTATACCACAAAAGGATATTACAGGGCATCGGACTGGCATTAAAAGCAAATAGGGTAATGTTTATAGAATCGACGAAGTCCGGACAGACTTATGGCGTAAAACTTCTCAAAAAGGCATTAAAGGATGAAGGTAAAAAAGTGTATTCTGTTGTTGGGGACGAGATAAATTATAATCGTCTTAATGAATTTATAGACATAGATGTTTTCATCAACACCGCATGCCAGCGTATAGCAATAGACGATATGGATAAGATCGAAAAGCCGGTAATAAACGCAGAGGATTTAGAACCATATCTGCTAAAGTGATCTTCGGAATGCAGAGATGCCCTGCAGTGATGGGGGTCTTATTTTTATAGTAGAGTCTGCCGTATCACGTTGTTTTCTCCCTTGAAAATGGATGCGCCTATCTGACGTGTAAAAAGATACACTTTTTTATCCTTGGATGCGATGCGCATTGGTGGATTAGCAACATTGGAGTGTACAAATCTTTTAAAGTCCTTATCGTACTTTACAGATAGCTGCCTTATTTCACCTTTGTTTATTGAAAAAAGCTTGTTTAAGTCTTTATCGTAGAAATCGAGCCCATCCTTTTGCACATCTATCAGCCCCTCATGCCTGTGCAAGGGAGTACTCAACGGAACATGTGCATATGCCAGTTCGGACTTTTTTACTTTACTGAGCTCATCGAGAAAAATCCATACTGCCTCAAACAAACCAAGGCTGTCCTTTAGATAGTTCTCTATAAACTTGCTTCTGGGTACGTCTCCCCTAGCCAAGTCTATAAACCTCATAAGTGTATCATTAAGTGTTATACTTATCTTGTCTTTGTTCATATGTAGTTATGCTATCTAAAATATTTAAAACATATTGAATGCCCCTAAATAAGCATCTTGCCTTAAACTTTAAAAAGATATATAAATAAGATATAATCTTTAGAATATTCATATGGGTGAAGAATCCCGTCTGCAAAAATTAATATCAGAGGTTGGCGAAATTAACGAGGGGGATGTAATTTTCTCTGGCGGTGCCATAAGAAAAACCAGCAAACTCGACAAATTTATAATTAACTTTTCTGACGCCGTTTTTTCTGACTTTCCATCATCTATAGAAGCTGCCCCCGAAGAAGAGACATTTAATGCATATATCAAAGTGGATGCAAAGGGAAGGGTACTTTACAACAGCATGGAAAATCCGGGCGTATTAAGCAGCTTTCTAAGAAAGTGTGGTCTAATAGGTCCGAAAAAAGACTGGCATGCCGGAATAAAATATTTCAAGTACGACTCTGCGGTTAGATTCAAAAATGGGGAACTTATAAAAGTAAACGGTAACCTCTGTAATTTGAATCTAGATTACAAACAAAATACAATCACCGACTTGGATTGCCGCCCTGTGTCAGAATTCCTAAAAATCGGCGACTATGATTATAAAGGAAAAATAATACTAGACTAAACCACTTAACTCTCTTTAGGGTTATAAGAAATTTTTATACAAACTGTAATGCGAGCTGCACAATGAAACCTATCCCGCCGATTATTGCAGTGCCGACAAGTACCATTATTGCAAGTTCTCGGTATTCTGATCTTGTTGGTCTCCTAGTTAAATGTATCACCCTACTGTATTCGAACCAGTAATGCCCTAATTTACTTTTTATATTCTGTAGGCTCAATGCCTTAAGGCTATTGACCAGTTTCCTGAAGTTATGGCTACTGCTTCTTCGTGAGACATGCTCCTCCGGTAATTTTTTAATCTCGTGATGCGTCCCATCCTGCTTTTTTTCTAAGTTAGTCTCAGTTTTTATTTCATTAACGGTGTTTTCCCGAGAATCTTCCGCAGGGAGAGGGTGCTCAACGGCACCTTTATTATCAGAGTTGGTTTTATCTGAACCTTGCACGTTTGCATCAGCGAGACTTTTTCGTTCTTCCATAAGAAACCTGCTATTAACTCAAGAATGTTATACCGAGTTCCTCTTCAACTTCCTTCTTATCTTTAAGCTCTTTCTCTTCCGCTATAGACTTACCAGTTATCTGCCGAGAAGTAACGCCGGTTATTATCGCTAGGACCTTCATAGTATTTTTAAGATCTGGGAAAATGTGCGCTCCCCAAATTATATTTATATCATCTGGAAGTTTCTGATTTATCAAATCAACTACCTTGTTAGCCTCTTCTAAGGTCAGTGATGGGCCGCCACTTACATCTATAAGCATGCCCTTTGCGGTAGAGACATCCACGTCTATGAGCGGATTGTTTAGAATCTTTTCAACTACTGTCTCTAATTTTTTATCCTTTGCATCACTTTCGCCGCTGCCTATCAGCGCTATGCCGCCGTTTGCCATTATCCTCTTTACATCTGCAAAATCAACATTTATCAGGCCTGGTTTGGTTATCAACTCAGTTATACCCTTAACTGCGTTCGTTAAGACATCATCCGCTATCTTGAGTGCAATCGCAATAGGAAGACCCGGAGCTATAGCAAGAAGCTTTTCATTTGGTATTGTGATTGCGGTATCTACTGCCATACGGAGCTTATCGAGTCCGCCTAAAGCCTGATTCATCCTTCGTCTGCCTTCCGCTTTGAATGGCACGGTGACAACTGCGATTGTAAGCGCATTCAGTTTTTTGGCGACCTGCGCGACTACTGGCGCGGCACCAGTACCTGTCCCACCGCCCATTCCACTGCATATAAACACCATATCCGCACCCTGCAGAACTTCTTTTATCTCTTGCTCCTGTTCTCTAGCTGCTGCTTCACCAACGGAGGGATCCGCACCTGCCCCAAGACCATTTGTAAGCTCCCTTCCAATAAGTATCTTTTTATCGGCGGGTGTTGTAAGAAGATCGGCTGCGTCTGTGTTTATCGCTATCAGCTCGGCCCCTTTTATGCCGATTTCAAACATCCTTCGGATAGTATTATTTCCAGAACCTCCGACGCCAACGACTTTTATACTTGTTCTTTTTGAGGCTATCATTTCCTCAAGAGACTTATCGAACTCTTTCGTCCTGCTTGCATCGAAATTCAAATTCTTCACGCCCTGTCCCGAGAAGCTACTGTTCTGAAAGTTTTCTATATTTACCATAGTCTATAGTTGTTTTTGTCATTATTAAAATATTTATCTCGGCCTTAAGACCTCACAATCTCAACGGATAAGTCCTTGTTTACATATTTAGCTACATCGGATTTTATCGCATCTACGGTATATTGTTTTACCTCCTCGTTATAAGCTATCTTCACATTATTTTCGCTTATCTCCGTAGACTGTGGTTTTTTGCCGGCATAGTGCTCAAATATTGCCTCGCATTTCTCTCTCACATCCTCGATTACCTTCATAATTTCAATTTCGTACACGAGATCCTTTCCTGCAAGAGGATTATTAAAACTCACCATCACTCTCCCACCGCTGACTGAAAGGATAGTGGCCAGCTTATTGTCCAGCATTAAAACATCTCCTACTGAAGGGTTTACATTGTTCTCCCTAAATGCGCTCATCCCGAATGTTTTTACCAACTTTGGATCAAATTTTCCGAATGCTTTTTCAGCAGGGACTTCTAAAGTGTATTTATCTCCAACGTTTTTATTTACCAATGACTCCCCGACAGTCTTCAAAACGTAATTTGATTCGGGTATTACAAGTACGGGTGCAAACGTAAAGTTCTCCTGGTGTATATCCTCCGCTTCTGCAACATCCTTTCTTGTGAGGTCAAATACCTTTCCAGAGGACTTGACTCTCCCCACAAAATTTATAAGCACGAAATCTTTCTCGTTTATCATAGTTATCTTTTCATCTCTATTGATATATAAGATACATTCCTCTTTTTAACATCGCCTTCGCTGATTATTTCCTCAGTACCTATCTCGATGTTACCCACCTTGAGATCTTTTGAAAACTTTCTTTTGATTATCTGAGATATATCAACAGCTTTACTTATCATAGATCCTCTGGCCTTCAGTAAAACGAAATCATGACCCGAATTAACATGGGTCAACACAGCAACTACGTAAGCCATTATAGGTTTTTTGCCTACGAAGATGGTGTCATTTTCCATTCGTTATTGAATGAGACTCGAATATTTAAATCTTTGTTCAAAATTCGGCTCTTCTGCAACTAAATACTGTGTCAGATGCTCCAGAACTTCTTGGCATTCTTATATGCTATTTTTTGTAGGTCATCCATTCGCAAGGAGCTCATAATGAAATTAGTGTATGGTTTCATCTTCAGAAGAGGCCAGTCACTACCAAACATTATTTTTTCGTTGCCTGCAAATGCCACCATCTTTTCCAATTTTTCTCGCATGAACTTCATACTCTTCTGGTCTATAGTTTGCAAAAACCATCCAGAGATATCCGCATAACAATTATCATTCTTGTATACTACCTCTGCTGCATCCTCGGTCCAGGGATTCCCCGAGTGTGCGATAACGAATTTTATCCCTGGATGAGTTACTGCTACTTCATCTATAATAAGAGGATGACAGTATTTCAGAAACTGAGACTTGCGCATCGGCTTAAATGTATCGCCCGTGTGGAATATCACGGGAATGTTATACTTTTCAGCAAGCCGATAAAGTGGTTCCAAAAACTTTGAGTTAGCTGCAACGTGATCATACCCAAGATATATCTTTATTCCTCTGAATTCTTTTTTGCTAAGCGCTTTCTTTGCAAATTCAAAATAAGTGGAAAAATTGCTCTTTTTCTCAAGGTTTACACCTAGAACCGGGATTATTCTATCTATCTTTTTACTGATGTCACGTATCAAGTTATTAGATTCTGTATCAACGCCTATCGCTACTGCATATTCGATGCCGACCGAATCCATTTCAGTTAAGAATCCTTCCGCACTGAAATTTATCCCATTCCTATTAGCAGTTTCTCTTAATGAAGAGATGTTGAAACATGGATGAGTGTGCACATCGATAAATTTCATTATACTACACTCAAGTGGATGCGCACTTATAAAGTTTTTTCCCAGTTTCTAAAAATACGCAGGTCCACACCTGAATAGTATACGGGTAACTATAAATTAAAATCTCCCCAATGTAAGCAAAAATCTAAAATTTACATTGGGGAGGAGGGAGTTATTGAACGCCATTCTATTCTGACTGATACCCCATTCCTTGCCTTTCCTGCGGTATGAGTGCTAATATATCCGCTGAATCTGCAGAGCTCATTACATTCTTTATATAACCCACGTCTATCTTCTGGGCAGCCTGATAATAGCTCTGTCCAATTAGCTTGTGCAGAAACGCCTGGTGTTCTGCTTTCATACTATCACTAAGGGAAGATAGCAACGCCTGGTAAGCTTTTTTACCTGTTTCAACGATTTTTGTTGCTTCCTCCTTTGTCTTTCCAGTCTTAACATAATCCGCTACTGCAGTCGGGGAGACTAATTTCATGTAATATGAAGATATATTAGAAAGGTCGTTTTTCTTGATAGAACCCTCTATATCTGTTAACATTATTCCGAATTGATTTGCTCTTGCTGCACTAGGGTGCATGGACAACTTAGAGTATAAATCCCCAAACATTTTCTTATTTTGGAGAATGCCCAAGGCCATATTTTTGTAATGGCTTTCCTCTAATGAATCCTTTACTTTCTGTGCGTAGGGAGTCATAAATGATCTCGCATGCTCAACAGTCGCCTCAAAAGCTTCTTTTGTAAGAGAATTATTCTGTAAATTTCTCTGTAATGCATCCATCAAAATTGTTATGTCTTGCCGCTCGTCCTTATTTGGAGCTTCTGCGACCATTTCTCCCAAAGCACTGTACAGCACCTTTCCAAGTGCATTCGGGTTAAAATCGGAAGTATTCATAATCTGCTGATAATTCTTTATCACTGCTGCTGCTCGCTGATAGACCGGAAAATTGGTAGAACTTAATAGATGATCTAATGAGGCTTTCGAACTTTTCGCGACAGGAGTACTGGCTGCTTGTTGTGTTCCCTGCTTACCTGCAGGATATTTCGCTTGTGCTGATTTTTCCATTTTTAATCCTCCGTTAAAACTACTTACTTAATAGTAATAAGAAACTCACTTATATATAAAGCTTTCTGGCTCCGATTTTTAGCCTAATTGTCAGTACGCCAGAATATCTACTTATTAAAAAAACTCAGATGTGCACTAAATTTGAGACCTGGTTCGGAGAGAAATAACCATATACGTTTCCCACTACCTCATTTGTAGTAGTATTTATTATCAATAGAGTATTATTAGAAGCAGAATTAACCGCATATAACAGATTATTATCCGGAGACATTGCCAGATAATATGGTCCGCCATTATCAGTTATGTTCTTATAGATACTTAGAGACGTAAGGTTTACTACAGGTATAACCGAGCCAGAAGATGGCGCTAAATAAGCAAATTTGTTAGTAGCGTACATCTGATAGTTTAGGAATAGACCAGAAGCGCTTATGTTCTTTACTATTGAATCTGTCGCAGTATCCATTATAAGGACGTATTTGCCGGCCGAAATTATTAAGTAGCGGCCGTCTGGAGTAAGTGTTTCTACGGGATTACCGATTCCGCCTATTGGTATACCCTTAATAATGGCAGAGAATGGAACCGAAAGATTATTCACCAGTTTTGTCATGTTTACTATAGCAAGGGTGTTAAATCCGCCACTCCCGCTTACAACATAGGCATATTTATTATTGTTCGAAAAAATGACGTTTTTAGGATTTATACCTATCCCGTAAAACGATGATAAAGTTGCCCCCGTCGTATTAATTGTATCAAGAACATTTCCTGAATATCCAGTGACGTATGCTGTTTTCCAGACAGCATTAGCCATCTGGGAGAAATTACCTGCATCTACTAGATTTTTGACTGTCGTCGGAATTACGGATGACACGTTTATGATTGAGATAGACCCATTTGCACTGCTCTGGTAATCTGCATAGAGATACTTGCTATCATTTGATTCAGACAGTGCGACTGAAGGGTAACCATTTATAACTGTGGTATATGTCCTACCAAGTATAGTGAATGCACCATTTGAGATATTTATCGCAGCCAGATCCTCCCTTGTCCCCTGGAAATAATAATTATTGTCAGAGGCATAGATATACTTACCATTATTTGACATTATCATAGCTGGCACATTGTTACCCGCGCCGGTATAAATATTTGTAACATAAGATAGAGAGGATACATTGAACTCAGTTATATAAGGATTAGAGAAAGCCGCGACATAAACATACCTTCCGTTTGGGGACACTATTATTTGCTGTGGCAAGTAACCAAGATTCCAGCTTTGTCCAGTGCTTATATTCTTGATTTCTTGCATAGTAGTTGTGTTTATTACTGTTAAATTATGATCACCATAGCCTTCTACAAATGCATAATTTCCAACTGGTGACACTGCAACCCCACCTTCGCCGCCTACTCCCAAAGGTAGAGTCTTTGTAGTTATGCTTCCGCCGGACAGATTTATGACCGTCATAAAGTTTGAGCCAACATCTGAAACTAGCACATATTTGTTATTTGGAGTAAACACACATGAAACTGGGTTACTCTCACTTAATGCAATAGATGCGATCAAACGCAGTGAATTAAAGTTTGAGGTGTTTATTAGAGTAAGTGCATTTGAGGTCGTCTCAGGTATACAAAGTTCTTTTCCATCTGAAGATAGCGATGGATACGCAGGGGTATTATAATAAGAGGGGCTGCTCAGATTTGCGAGATTGAAGTAACTCAGTTGCTGTCCAGACGAAACATTTATCACTGATAGAGCTTGATAAGTCCCAAAACCATATCCGGAGAAGGTGTATAATACTTTATGATCTGGAGAAAGCAGGCTATCCTCTCCGATTATCGGAAGTTCTCCCTTATATGTCGGAAGCGTTGTGGAACCATTTATCAAAAATAGTCCACCGGGACTAGATAACAAAATATATTTACTTGAATTCGCAACTGCTATCGAAGAGGGCGTATTAAATCCGGATATTGCTTTTACAAAAGCCCCGCTTGTCGAATTATCTATATAGAATGGCCCTCCAAAGTTAGAACTAATGGAATACATATATTTGCTGTCCACTGAGGTGCTAACCCACGCGGGATTTCCCGGGGTGTCCATCGCATACAAAAATTTATTTGTCGTCAAGTTGTAGGCGTATATTGCACTCATAGGGTTGCTTAACAAGTATAGGAATTTATTGTTCGGCAAGCTTACCATGTTATTGCTCGGATTATACATAGAAGCGTAATTATTAAGATTATTCGAGGTTCCTACCGACATTGCGTCTGTTGCAGAGAAGGTATTGGCGCTTATGTATGAGATATAAGAGTTATAAAAGCTGGCTACATAAGCCCCAGCGTTTGTGGCTGTCAATACTCTGGGAGTAATACCCATACCAAACATAGTCTTAAAAACGACGTTAGAGGATGTATTTATTACAGATAAGGATGCATTGCCATAGTTTGCGATATAAACGTATTTGCTGTCTGGAGTAATGGCCAAACCATCCGGATTATTCCCAATGGTTATTGTCGCAGAAACCGAGTTTGATGCTGTACTTATGGCTACTGCGGTATTAACGTTAGAATCTGTAGAATATACATACTTGCCATTCGGAGTTATCGCTAGCATGCGTGATGGACTCGGCACACTTATATTTGTCATATCCGAATTCGAACTAAGGTTTATGACCGCAATTATATAGAGGCTTTGACCACCTACATACGCGAATTTCCCATCTGGAGTCACTGCAATAGGACCAGATGTCATGCCTATGCTTATATTTGCTATGTCAGTATTAGAGGTGAGGTTTATAACTGCTATCTCATGGCTGCCGTCTTCTGTAACGTATGCAAACTTGCCGTTCGGGTTTATTGCTATTGCTTCAGGTGAGCTTCCAGTAGTTATGTTTTTAATGCGACTAAAGGTGGACATGCTTATCACAGAAACGTAATCTGATCCGAAGTTAGTGATATACGCATACTGCCCATTTAAGGATGTGACAGCGTACACTGGCCCAGCAAACCCTAAAAGACTATGCACCCACATAGTGCTATTATGATAGGATACATTTACCATGGAAACAGAGTTGTTAGAATATTCAGGGATTATGGCGTATTCCCCATTGGGGGTCATTGCAGGAGGAGCGGTGAATGGATAAAGGGCACTTTCTGAATTTATTATAGCACGTGTACATGCAAATCCTAAGATTGTTCCAGTTGATGCGGAAATTGTAAAAAGACCGTTTTCGCACTGCGAACGAGAGGTCGCACTGTTTTGTGTTATAACGTAAAGGTAGTTGCCATCCGGGGAGATTGATACACCTCCGGGGAATTTAGAATAGGGCCATCCACTTGCGATTCCCGTCGTGAAATATATCGAACCGGATGTTCCGTTTATAGCCTGCACACCCTGTTGAGTAAAGCTGCTCACGTATATATTTTTTGAGTATAGAGCAGGATAATAAACCGTCGAAACAGAAGAACCTGCAGCCACCGGCACGCCTGATGTATCATTCGAGGTATAAATCGAAGTCATAGTATTTGAGGAGTTTGCCGGCTGTGATGGGGTAAAATCCGCACTGCCGCTGAATGTAGTAACCTTTATGGTAGTTGTGGTTGATGAGTTACTTGAGCCATTAAAGACTGCAGTCCACTTAGTACCAATAGGCAAACCAGATTCGACAAAAGTGGTCGTACAGAGGGTTGTGGATGTAAATGTTTCTGATTTTGACAACCCTGCAGTTAAATATCCTGATGTGGGGAGAAGTGCATTTTGTGCCGCGCATCCACTTGATGGCGACGGCGATGAAGATGCTGATGCGGAAAATGAAAAATTGCCACTTCCAGTCGTTATAGTTAAGCTTGTTGATGTAGAAGTATTCGAAGAACCCCCATACACAACTGTCCATTGAGCACCAGAAGTAAGCCCAGATTCTGTAAAGGTAGTTACACATGAAGGCGCAACTGCAGTAAAAACTATGGCTTCCGAACTGCCGGCGATTAAGGAACCGGATGCGGGCGATGGATTATATTCGGCTGTGCAGCCAGCAGATATCGATGAAAAGGATGCGACGGTGAATGAGTACGTTCCACTAAATGAGGTAAAGGAAATCGAGGACGATGTCGAATATGCTTTTGATCCTATGTAGCTGACGCTCCAGTTCGTACCTGTGGGAAGCCCGGACTCTGTAAAAGTCGTGCTCGGTATTGAAATCGATGTAAGCTGAAGCGAGACCGTTCCTTGTGAGGAGATCACCTGTGTAAATGACCCCTGTGTAACGGAAAAAGTTATAGTCACCTTCGCAGTAGTCGGATTTTGGAGAGATAAACCCTTGACTATACACTTGGAGGACTGACTTGCCTGCAAGAACGTGTTTATGCATGTAAAGCTAGAAGATACACTACTTCCGCTTAAGACACTTACCTGGGTAAGATTTATTGCGTAACCATATTCATTCAAAATAAAAAACTCCATGTCTGATGCGTTTGCAGACACCGAAACAACCTTTACACCATTCCCAAATCCGGTTATAGTATTTTGTTGAGCTGAAGATGACGGTGTGAACACTCCGAAAGTATAGAGTACCGCAGCAACTATGACGATTATTGCTATTGCCCATCCATAGGTCATCATGTATTCAAGAGCAGACTGAGAGCGCTTACCAAATGACTTTCTAATTTGTGTAAATTTATTTAATGACATATAGTTTACATTTTAGTCTATAGATATAAATATCTTGTATATAAAAATACGTTTTCTATATGGCACTAACTACTGGACAGACCGTCGACCATCTTGCTCTGTATCATACGTGCAAGTTTTTCAGAAAATTCTTCCTTAAATCCGTCTAGGCGTATGATTTTAACGGTTTTCTTTGACTGTCTAACGTAAAAAGACTCCTTCACGCTTAAGTCTGCGATTTCTATGCTATCTGTCATGAGAGTCCCGGCGCTCTTTGCAAGCTCTATATATATATCAGAATCCCCGCTTATGACTAACGGATTTGTAAACAGGCTTTCTGGATAAAGAAAGTTCACACAAATTATATCCTGACTTAATATAATCGGTCCGCCTGCAGTCCTATTATACGCAGTAGAACCTACCTTTCCAGTTATAAGAAGACCGTCACCGCTTACCGTATAAGGGTATAGCAGGCGTTTTCTACCGTTCTCTACCGTGTATACGTTGAAGTAAATCTCCTTTGACTTATTTCTTAGAAGTGCCTCATTTATGGCATAATAGACCTTATCCTTATAACGTATTTCCAGTTTCCTGCTTAAGTCTTCTACACGATATTTTTTGTGTTTTATTCGTTCTATTATAATGTCTATCTTTGATAAACCAATATCTGAATAATAACCCGTGCTTCCGACCTCCTCACTGCGCACTGGCAAGATGGGTCCGTCGAATTCCCTTGCCGCCTTAATAAAAGTGCCGTCGCCGCCAACGGCAATGCAGATGTCTCCTTCTTCCCCAACATCAAATTCTTTATATAATTTCTTAAGCTGTGGATACTGCTGCTTGCTTACCAGTTTAACTTTCATAACCATATTAGAGGTCCATACTTAATATTCATTTAGCCTTAAGATACCTTCTATGGATTCTGTCAAGATACGGGAAGCGTCTACTACCCTCGTTCCTTTGCTCGGTACAGTATTGAGACCAGTTATACTGGATACGCCAGCATTCTTTATTTTCTTCCCGCAATTACCAACCATAATAAGGTGCGCTGCTATGACAAGCACTTTATTCGCGCCTTCGGATTTTACAAATTTGGCGGCTTGTGCCACTGTACCACCAGTGCTTATCACATCATCAATGATGATGACATCCCGGTTCTTAAAATCAAAGGTGCTTTCTGATTTTATGTAGATTTTACCGGTAGTTTTGTCCCTCTCCTTATCTATAGATGTGAAAGGCGTGCCCAAGAGTTTTGCAAAGCGTTCCGCTCTCTGTAATCCGCCGTTGTCTGGCGACAGTACAACTGCCTTTTTAAGTCCTTTTGGAACGGCAGCGACATAAGCTGGAAGAGGGTCTGCGATCATTGACTTTCCGCCGAAAACCACCAAAGACTCTGGCCTGTGCGGCTCTATCGTTACCAATGCATCTGCTCCTGCGTTCTTTATCATCTTTAGCATGATGTCGGCGCTTATCGGCTCGCCTTCTTTGAATCTTTTGTTCTGTCTTAGATATGCCAGATATGGCACGATTAGGATTATCTTTTTTGGATTATAGCTCTTTATAGCATCCATAAGCAGGAAAAGTTCTATTAGATGCTTATCCTGTGGAGGATAAGTAGATTGTACTAGTATAACGATTTTGCCGGAAACTTTTTCGGGTATGCGCACATAAGACTCTCCATCCGCGAGTATGTGATATTCTGCGCCTATCATTGGTACATTAAGAATAGCGGATATTTCTTCAGCTATTCCGTTTGAAGCGGTTCCACGCACAACGACAATGTTGTCCATAAAATTATTATGCACCATACAAATTAAAAGAATAATTTATCGGAGGTGCTGCCGGAGCATTATCTTTGTGCTTATTTTTCTCTTCCATGCTAATCAGCTTAAGAACCAGTTTTTTGTCAACGTGTAATTTCTCAGCCACCTGTTGCGCAGAGAGCTTTGTCTTATAATCCTTAAGATAATAAAATATTCTATCCATCGTCTGGTAGTCTGCGTCTAATTCGCCCTCGGCAGTTTGCCCTTCCCAAAGCTGTGGCGAAGGCTTTTTATCGGCTATCTCTTTCATCACCTTTGTCTTTTCCTTCAAAGCTATATATTCCAGAATGCCCCTCAGCTGTGTTTTGTACAGGTATTCTGGTACATTTATATCGACACCGCCGTCCCCATATTTTGTGTAATAACCAAGTATGTGCTCGCTTCGGTCATCCGTGCCGACTACAAGTGCATTGCGCTTATTTGCTTCTTTGTAGAGCAATACCATCCTTAGTCTGGCTTTTACGTTAGCATATGCTATCCTATTCTTTATTTTGAGAAGTTCCGGATCTAGTTTCGACATTACTCGCACAATATCGGTTAAGTTTATCTCGAGTGAGTTTATCCCAAGCGATTTTATTAGCTCTTTGGCATGTATGGTGTCAATTTCGGGTGTAACTCTATCCTCGGGTAACATCACTCCAACAACATTGCTTTTGCCGATTGCTTTTGATGTAATATACGCTGTAAAAGCTGAATCACTTCCGCCGGAGATACCTATGACAGCAGTCTTAAATCCAGATTTGCTAAAGTAATCTCTTACCCAGCTGATTCCATAATCAATCGCTTTTTTCGGATCAATTTCTAGCTCGTGTGGAACATTCATAAATACAAACCTCATGCCCCATTTTTGAATTCTGTAAGAGCCTCTTCTGTGCCTAATACGCGTGCACCGTAATTTGCTTTTATGTATGCTTTTCCCTGCTCATTCTCTTCCGCTGTGAAGCCCTCTACAGCATCTTCAACTAGGACTATATTATATCCTCTGAAGAATGCCTCTGCAGAGGTATGCCTGTCACATATCCCGGTGGTTAGCCCGGTAATATACAATGTGTCTATCTTTTTTAGTTTTAGCAGATTGTCCAGTGCAGTATCTATACCACCATTGTCCCTAAACCCACTATAAGTCCCCTTCTCAACATTAAATGGTCCATTAGTTTTAATAGCAAGCACTTTATTCAGAGTTTCTCCTCTCTTTATAGTATATAGATTATCAGTAGGCAACCAAGGTACGATCTCACTTCCCTTTGTCCCCTGCATTGAGTGCGGTCCCCACACTTTCAGCTCATAATCTGATGGAAGGTGCGCATCGCTACAATAGATGAGCGTTATGCCACTTTCAAGGGCAAAACGTGCGAGTTTCGTAACGTTCGGTAATATCGATAAACCTCTTGGACAACTCACACTTGGATTAACATCCTTATTTAGAAAATCATTCACCATATCCACAACCAACAATGCTTTTTTAGACATAATTCATTCCTCCAGTTTACGGACTCTTGATTCAAGCTTGTCCGTGCACGAAGAGTATATAGCTGCAATCAAATTAATAGTGTAAACTAGCGGTAAATCTTGTAATTGAATTAGGCAATGTGAAAAAATTGCCTTAGGTATTAAGAATAAATTATGACAAGGAGTATCTAGATTATAACGATATGAAGCTTAACAATTCTTTAATAGAGCAAGACGAGCTCGCGCTGTTTCTGGATTACTATGAATTGACCGGCGGAAAAGCAGATTTTGATCATAAAAATAGAGATATTATAACGGAGACATTTTTCTTTAGGAAAGTGCCAAAGCACCTTGGTTCTTATATGATAGCTGCAGGATTGGAACAGGTAATCTCCTTCATAATGAACTATCGCTTGAGTAAGAAGGATGGCGGATGGCTTAAAAAAACTTCTGGCAAAGATTTTAATAAAGACTTCCTGGCATACCTTGAAAATTTCAAGTTCAAAGGTGACGTGTATGCTATACCTGAAGGGACACCCGTTTTCCCGAATGAGCCTATACTAAGCATAACTGGGCCATCAATAGATGTTCAATTATTTGAGACATACATATTGAACGTAATGAATTTCCAGACTCTCGTAGCTACTAAGGCGTCTAGGGTCGTAAACGCTGCAAAAGGTAGGACGGTACTAGAATTCGGTGCTAGACGTGCACAAGGTAGAGACGCTGCAGTGCTTGGTGCAAGAGCCGCTTATATAGGCGGTTCTGTTGGAAGCGCACTCGTACTAGCGGGTAAAAAATTTGGTATCCCTTATGTTGGTACTATGCCACACAAGTTTGTACAGGAAAGAGATTCTGAGATTAGTGCTTTTAGAGAATACGCGGAATCTTTTCCGCACAATGCCGTTCTGCTTATAGACACTTATGATACCCTCCAAGGAGCCAGAAATGCGTGCACTATTGGCAAAGAGTTAAAGGCGAAGGGTTATGATTTGAAAGGAGTCAGGCTAGATAGCGGGGACTTATTTATGCTGAGCAAAAAGGTAAGGGAGATTCTCGATTTTGAAGGATTCAAAGACACAAAGATTATGGTCAGCAGCGACCTTGATGAGTACAAAGTGAATGAACTTGTGGAGAAAGGGTCCCCCATAGACGGATTTGGTGTTGGTACAAGACTCATAACCGGCGCTAATTATAACTCTCTAACTAAAGAGGGAGAAGTGTCCGCCCTTGGCGGAGTTTACAAACTAGTCGAAATAAAAAAGGAAGGGAAGGTCATACCAAAGATAAAAATAAGCGAGGATATCGAAAAAACTACACTTCCTGGGAAAAAACAGGTATATCGCATTGCAGAAAGTGGCACATACTCACACGATGAGATTTCCATGTGGGAGGAGCTGCCACCACAAGGGGCCAAGCCACTATTGGTTCCAGTCATTTCAAATGGAAAGATTGTATATGACTTCCCTAAATTAGACGAAATAAAACGACGTTGCGGAGCTGAATTGGCACTAATTCCTGATAGGTACAAAAAGATATCGGGAGCGGAAACTTATCCCGTAAAATTAAGCGATAGATTGTCCAAGCTAAAACAGGATCTCATAGAAGAGGCTAAAAGCATAGAGAGAACCATACAAAAATAATCTTGCGAAGCGTTCTGATCGCATTGTGTATAAATTTTATTGTTTATTTTTTATATAATAGACGCTATAACGTGCATCTCTGAGTACTTTTTGTTCATCCACCAGCCCTACTTTAAATAGATAATTTAAACCGGACCTGACGGTCCTTGCAGGCATGGCAGTCATGCTAATAAGCTCTTTTTGAGTCAATGCGCCCTCATACTGAAGGACCTTGAATATAAATTTTGCGGAGGGCGGTGCGGTTATCGCTATTTGATTACCAGATTCCATCCTCTTCTTCAATTTTTCCAGAGGGTTCTTATCGAATTCTTTAAACTTTATGAATTCCGCGGGTGCGAGGGCGTTCTTTATTATAACTTCATTTCCGGTTATATTTGTCCTCTGTCGTCCATCAATGACAATCTCCGCGCCTACGCTGCCATATATAGATTTTATCTGTATTATGCTAGAATCATTGATTATTACCGGCTTGTTCTGGTTTAGAGAAGATACCGGAGTTATAACCAATACTTCTGCCTCTGGAAAAATTACCGGACCACCTGCAGAAGCAGAATATCCAGTAGAACCCGTCGGTGTCGAAATAATTACACCATCTCCTATATCTTTAAATGCTAGTTTGCCATCTATAATAACACTGTAGGAAACTATTGTCGCACTTTTCTTTGAGGTTATCACTATATCATTTAAGGCCATCGGCATCTCGCCGTTTCCATTTTTTATTTCGAGCCGTGAATGCTCCTCAATCACATAATCTTTTTTCTGAATCTTCTCCAGTGCGTTTGGAAATTGATCTGGAGTTATCTCAGGTAAAAAATTTGTCGGAGAAGTTGAAACACTCAGCACTGGTATTTTTGTGTGTCCAAGCTCCCTGAATGTCCTTAGTACGTTAAAGCTGTTACCTACGGAGATTAGAATATCCACCTCCATAGACTTTATTGAAGACACTTTGGTGTTTTTTGGTGAGTTCTTTATCTTTTCTTCTAGAAAAACATCATGCTTTGATTCTCTTAAAAATTTACATATGCCAGTTACTACATCAAGACTAGCCCTGTCCTTTGAGTCAAATGTTACTCCAAAATGCATAACAAGATTAAAGCATCGACTTATTTAATACTAAATAGCGGTGTTAATCAAGTTCAAAGCTGCCGACTATCCTATTTTTACCAACAGATAAACTGGCATCGGCAAGAACGTGTTTCCCATTAGCCCTGATAATCGGTTTATTAAACAGGATGCTTTGACTGTTTTCCCCTGTTGCCAATGCCACAGTCAAGTTTTTACCGAGTATTGAGCAACATAATCCCTTTGATGCAAAAGGATCTCCCTTAAAAAGGGCGGATTTAACTAGTTTGCATTTGTAAGTATTACTTATCTCCTTAGAAGAAGAGACGCTATAGTTCAGATCAAGATCATTTTCATTTACATTATTCAGGGCAAGCCCCACATGAAGACCCGATTCCGCGGATGAGACGTCTTTGTCCATAACCTGGATGCTTTTGATTGCCACTTCCTTTAAAGAGGGTAATAAAACCATCCGGTCTCCCTTATTCACGCTCCCATTTAGAGTGAAACCGAGTATGACATTTCCTATGCCCTTGACTATAAAGTGCTTGTCTATGGAGATATATTTTAATCCAGGATTTTTTCCCGCGGATGCACTTTCAAATCTATATTCCTCTCCAGCGCTAATCATCCTAAATTTGCCGGCTTTGTATGCAGAGAAGAACTTTGAAAAGGATGCCGTATCCGAATATTCATCGTATACGATAATTCCCTCTGATATACCTGAATATTCTACTGCCAAAACCAGCTCTGCGTCCAGGCTAGACACCTCCTGATTTACTATTATAATACATGTGTCTGCTATGGATATTGCACGCAGCAGAGACACTATTGAGGAGGGGTAGTCCACAGCATAAACTATAGTTTCTTCATGTTTGCCGGCGGCCATCTGTAAATTATTTATTATATCCAATTTTTTGGATATTACACCATGAATAACATTTTCACTCAGCTCTTTTGATGATAATAGTGCGACTATCATATTTTTCCTTAAGCAAGATATAACATTTATAATTAAGATTAGTTTATAAATTATATGAGAAGAGCAATCTATGCAGGAAGCTTTGATCCGATAACAAATGGTCACCTGTGGATGATACAAAATGGTTCGAAACTATTTGATGAGCTGGTTGTAGCTGTCGGTATAAACCCGAATAAGAGAACCACGTTTTCTTTACAAGAGAGATTAGAAATGCTTAGGAAGTGCACAAAGGAATATTTAAATGTCAAGATTGCAAGTTTCGAAGGCGATTTTCTTGTTGAATATGCTAAATCTATAAATGCTGATTACATCCTGCGCGGTATACGCTCCAATGGCGACTATGAGTTTGAACGAGGAGTGATGCACATAAATTCTGACATAAGACCGGAGATATTAACGGTTTTTCTCATGCCTCCCCGTGAATTGACAGAGATTAGCTCAAGCCTCGTAAAGGGGCTTGTTGGGAATACAGGGTGGAAGGAATTGGTAAAAAAGTACCTGCCAGAAAAAACTGTGCAAACATTTATAGATCGATTCAGGACTTAGCTGACTTTACTTCCATTTGGTCTATAAGGTTTTTTACTTTCGCCTTCACACCATTGTCTATTAAAACAAAACTTATGCCTACATTTGGTATACCATACAGCATCACGGAGCCATCTTTTGCCATATAAGCACACGGCAAAGCTGCGAGATCTTCCTCGCCGTTTACCTGTATCGCCGCTTTTTTCCTTTTTAGGCTTTTCTCTATTGCGTGCCAAAGGTCGAAAGTTATCTGTTTTTGCGGATTCTTAATACGTTCCCGTGTAACATAATGTTTCTGCAGCTCCGAATCCTGCGTTTCTCTTCTTTTAGTCTTAAGGTCAAAAATGGCGAGATTGGGCTCAATACCATATCGTATAAGAGTCTTCGTAGTCTCATCTCCCACCGTAATTATGTAAGTATCTCTCTTTTCAAGCTTCTTTACTGTCTCCTCCTCGGACATTGTGGTGCCGAATGGCTGCGCTAAAGCAGGTCTGAGCCAATCCGGTAGAAATAAAAACTGTCCCTGCTTTAATTTCATATAATTATAATTAAAGCCTGCATAATATAAAAGATAGGGTTATATGAGAATATTGGTGTTATCGGATATACATTATCCATTTTCAGATGAACGCGAGATACTGCGGATTATCTCAAAGGAGAAACCTTCCAAGATCATTCTTGATGGGGATATAATAGCGAGAGCAGGGCTTCTTAGACGGTTCTTTAGGTTGATACCAAAAAGATTACGTAGAAATACATATTTCATAAACGGTGACGAAGATAAAGTTAAGGGTGATTATGACGTGCTCAGATTGCGTATGGGTGATGCTCGGCTGGTGTTTATACATGGGCACCAATTCAATATAAAATCGGATAATGTCACGGCAAACATCGCGAGGCTGTTTAAAATATTCGGGAGTTCTGTTCCGCTATTTTTGTTCGCATTTTATGCCAGAAGAAGATTGCACCTGCATGGTGAGTATCTCTTCCTTGGGCATTCACATGGCTTAAAGAATTTTAAGTCTATAAGGACAGTTTGCTGTGGCACCATCAGTAATCTAAGAGGGGTATACAATGACAGAGGTTATGTCGTGATTGATAACGGTAAAGTACGCATCGTCAAATTAAGGAAGCTATATTGAGCTCAGTACCAGCCTCTGGTTTTCATGGCGTCTGCGACTCTCTGTAATGCTATGATATAAGCTGCATCCCTAAGTGTTATTTTTGTGCCTTTTGACTTGTAATCCTGCTGAGTTTTCATTACATCATTAAAAGATTTCGTTATTAACCCGTCAAGGCGCTCATAAACCTCTTCCTGCGTCCAGTAATAATTCTGAGCATTCTGCGCCCATTCGAAGTAGGAGACTATCACTCCTCCCGCGTTCACCAGAAAGTCCGGCAGGTCGATCACCCCATTTTTGAATAATATCTTATCGGCATCCGGAGTTACAGGTCCATTAGCTAGTTCCAGTACAATCTTGGCGCTTACTTTCTGTGCGTTTGCACCAGTTATCTGATTCTCGATAGCTGCGGGTATAAGAATATCCACCTTGGATTCTATAAGCTCCTCATTGGTTATTTTCTTGCCTTTAGTATAATTCTCTACACTACCCGTCTTTTCTTTTATGTTAGATAACTCATTATAGTCGAGTCCGTCCTCGGAGTATACACCGCCTTCAGAATCGCTTATGGCGACAACCTTAGAACCGAATAGTTTTGTCACCAAATCAAACGCAAATTTACCAGCATTTCCAAAACCCTGTATCGCAACTCTCGCTTTTTTTAGGTCTATGCCGGCGCGCTTAGCAGCTTCCCTTAATACATACATCGCACCCATTGCCGTTGAATTAAACCTACCCTCGGATCCCCAAATCTCCAGAGGTTTTCCTGTTATCACTCCGAATTCGTTCTGGCCGGCAAGTTTACTGTATTCATCCATCATCCACGCCATTATCTGCGGGGTTGTATACACATCCGGTGCAGGCACATCTACCTTCGGGCCTATGAACTTTCCGATTGCACGTATATATGCCCTGGAAAGCCTCTCCAATTCTGACACAGACAAGTTTTTAGGATCACAGATAACCCCTCCTTTAGCTCCTCCGAAAGGTATTCCGGACAATGCACATTTCCAAGTCATCCAAGAAGAGAGCGCTTTTACGGTATCCAAGGTTTCTCCTGGATGAAAACGGATACCGCCCTTTCCAGGACCTCGCGCATTATTATATAAGACTCTAAAACCGGTAAACGTCTCTGTTTTTCCATTATCTAATTTTACCGGAAAATTCACTACAACAGTTTGCATCGGCTCGCGAAGCAGTTTTTGTACCTGCGCATCCAGTCCCATTATCTTAGCTGCATTATCAAGTTGTTCTTGTGCTATTTTAAACGGGTTTAATTCTTCCATAGGATATCGCCTCCAAAATCGTTTGTAGAAAATCTCTACAAATAGATTAGTAAATCCACATATTTATGCATTGATATCAACTACTATATGTACTAATTGGAGGATTCTATAAAACAGAGACAGAAATGTTATACCGGTGTAAAAGCAGTTATCCAGAAATACTCCGGTTTTTATGCAATATCCAAACTTGCTTTCAGTATTTTACCCAAAAACTCTATAAGACATTGACTAGATCAAAATTTCCTTAAACCAAATTATCTCTAAACCCTGAAATAATTCTCCTCCCACGTATTTATTAACATATCTCAGCTATCTTTTATTATTTCTATTACTTTCAAGCGGGGATTTAGGAGTTGATTCTCTGGCAGCTTTATCTGCCCAACCTTCGATACTATTTAGAAATCTAAAAGCGATTTTTAATATACCAGTATATCGCTTATTTATTTTAGCCTATAAATACATAGAACTTTTACCTTATTCCTACAAGAGTAACTGAGCGTACACTTTTCAGAAGATACCACTATCCCTTGAATAAAATGGGCCCGACGGGATTTGAACCCGTAATAGGGCTGGTTAAGAGCCAGCTGCTCTGACCTGGTTAAGCGACGAGCCCAATTTTAACCTGCGTATAATAATATAGGTTTTAGTTTATTTAAACGATTTTGTTCAGTTGAACCTATTGTTTTACAGAACTGCATCACATCATATTATACTATTTCTTTTTAATATCATCTGCGGCTTAGACTTGATTTATTATAAAGTATTAAAATCTTGTGCAACTTAGTAACTGATTAAGAGCCCATGGTCTAGTGGTTATGACGTCTCCCTTACACGGAGAAAGCCGGGAGTCCGAATCTCTCTGGGCTCATTCTTATTGGGCATAATTCTAAAATAGAAAATTTTATAAATTTATCTTGATTTTATCGACCATGGCACAAAAAATATCTTTTGGAACGGTGCATAGACTACCAACTGACTTGAAAAAGGCACTATTGACAGACAAGAAAGCATTTGAAAGATGGGAAGATATTACGCCATTAGCAAGAAACGAGTGGATTTGCTGGATGATTTCTCCAAAGCGGCAACAAACGAGAGACGAGCATGTGGTGCGAGTTGTTTCTGAGTTGAAAGAAGGAATGCGAAGACCTTGTTGTTGGACCGGGTGTCCACACAGAAAAAATAAATAATCTTTGCGATTTTTGGTCTAATTTTGGGACGACAACATTATTTTCTTATTCTTATCGTCTAAAAGATTTCCACTCGAACGCTATAAGGACCCCTATCAAGAAGTCTATAACCAAACCCGCAAGCCCTACAACTGCGAATTCGAGAGACGGTATAGATGAAAAAAGTAAAACGCTGGGAATATAACCTGCACCTACATATAAAAGCAAAATATTTACGGGTAGCGCAAGTGCAATGGCTATTATTCCGAGGATACCTCCATATTTTTTACGGTTTCTTATCTGGGACGCAGCAAATATATAAAATAGGGACAACACTATCGCGAAAACTGAGAGCACCTGTGCTACAATTGCCTGAGCAGGGACATTCACAAGTGTTCTGGACAAGTCCATGCCTATAAAGGCAAGTGCAAGCCAGAAGAGTCCCAGTGCGAATAAAAGAAAAGATGCCCATGTCAGTCTGGGCCGGAGGACTGCGTGTGCATTGTGCTTTGTATGTCTATTTTTCAGTATTATAAGAAACAACAAAGATAGGAATAATGCCACTAATGCGCCGACTGTCAAGGGGATGGTAAAACCTGAACCGTATAATGGCGCCACTACATTAACACAGGATGTTGATGGGGCTGAATACATTATTGTTAAAGAAGAACCTGCGGGTACTATGATAGGATATACTGCTGCATCGACAGGCGAATATGTCGTTGTGCACAGATTTGGCCAAGCGAAAGAGCTATTTGACAGCACGTCGGCTGAAAGAGGGTAATTACCTGCGCTAGAGTTAAATATAATCGCTGATGGAGTAACTGCAGATAAGGTAGAATTGATGTATTTTATGCGGTATGAGTAACCATATGGTAAACCTGAAGTATTTACTCTGGTCTGCACCAGTATATGGCTCGCAGATTGATTTATCAGTCCGATGGCATAAAGAGAAGTGCCGTTTGATGTACCGAGATAATTAGCGTAAGTATAATTTCCGGATAGGAGCCGCGTTGGTAAAATCTGCCATGTTGAGCTGTTGCGGTCACACCTGTACAGAGCGACATTGTTAACAGTAGCCCATGGGATGTCCACAAACATCCTTTTACTAAGTGAAAACCCATACGAAATGTTCTTTAATACGGGTCGTTCAGAAAAAAAGGCAGTTATGTTGAAAAATTTGATTGCGTTTGGCAGGGCTGTACTCCCACATGTGGTTTTAACCGGAGCACTTATCCTTAATTCCGGGGCTATAAGGGAGGACGACGATGCGAAAACGATCTTAGTTATTGGCAGTAAGCTTGTTGGTAAGGGGATGGTTATATTATTGCTAGGCAGGAACATATTGAGCCTGAATTGCAAAAATGAATTGTTCAATTTATACATATCGACCAGTATACCGCTATTTGTATCGTTAAGGAGATGAACCGGCACTATAAGGTGCATGCCCTGCTCCGTATTGGTAGTAATGATTGAGACCGGAGCCTTGCTTGTTAAGATGCTTATTATCTTGGTTAATACTAATGAAGTATAATTTTCGTCTCCTGGAGTGTGCACTGTGAAATTGTAAATTCCCGGTAAGCTTATATTATAAACAAACCGGGAGCGGGTAATGTTTATTAATGTGCCATTTAGACTGACGTTTAGGGGTATTTGATTGTCTACCGAATTTATATTAAATGCTACGCTGTCTATCGAGCCGTTATAGCTAAAATTTCCATATATTGAAGGAGATATTTGTATATCCGGAGAACGCTTTAGAATCGTATAATAGTTGGTTATAATTCTTAGCCCACTCTCATTTGTTATGGCTGAAACATTGTATACACCGGTACTTAGGTTTGAAAGGTAGATTATTTTATTTTTTGAAGGACCTGCAATTTTTGTGCCGTTTATGTAAAGACTGACCCATTCATAACTTGATGGAGCGGTTGCGGTAAAATTTGATTGCGTGCCGTAAACGGCGGATACATTTATTCCTTCAATGCCGTCTAGAAACAAATCAAAAAGATTTGTAGTCGACTCGGAAAGCTGTCTTGTTAAAGAGGTTGAATATTGTGTATAATTTGTATCCCCTGACGTGCTGAAATTAGCCTGCCAAATCCCGTCCGTCTGGCCTAAGTTCATAATATAACCCGAATTAAATGATTTGTTTAATGATAGCGTTCCTATAAGGTCATTGACCACCAACTCTCCAATAAGCTGGTTTCCGATCGATGAGATATTTGCTATAAACTTAAGATTTGTGCCGTTTTCGGTATAATTTATTTCTGGTTTTGAACTTAGTGCAAGTGCCGGCACCGCCCTTGTTATAGCCCTTGCTGAAGTGACAGAAGCAGGAGTATAGTTTACGTTTCCAGAACTGTTGTACACAGCATATAGACTCCCCGCCGTGCCGTTTAAATACGGGCTAGTCGCATTTTTTCCATTTATGTACAGTTTTGTTGTTATGGAGGGTGTGCTTGAGTAAACGCTAAACTTTTCGGCCGTCCCGTTGTATGTGAAATTTCCAAGGGATGCATTTAACAAAATCGCAGGGTGTGCCTTGCTTATCTGTCTGGCTAATGAGTAAGTTGCAGAGGAATAGTTTTGGCTTGCACTATTATTGAGTATGAGTGAATAAACGCCGGCTGTACCGTTTAGGTAGTAAAGTGTGTTATTAACCGATAATGCCAGCTTTACACCGTTTTTATAAAAATTCCCGGAGACTTGGTTATTGACTGAAGAAACATGCACCGTAAAATTCTCCTGAGTAGTATTATATGTATAATTCGCCAATTTTGCACCTAGGGATAGAACTGGCATTGCAGTATATATTTTTCGTATTAAAAGAAGGGATGCGGCGGAATAGTTCTGATTGCCGCTGGTATTAAACACTGCGGCATAGGTTCCCGCTGACCTGTTACTATACGGATTTATCGATAGTTTACCGTTTATATAGAGATTACCGGCCAATCCCGCAGCAGGGGACACAACTGACCCGGTAAAGCTTAATGCAGATCCATTATATGTGAAATTCGAAGAACTTGATGACAGAGAAAGCGTCGGTAAAGCCTTAGAAACCGTTTGTTTAAGCGCTTGTCTGCAATTTGTCGTCGCCCCGCTGGAATTGGCAACTACGCTGTAATTTCCTGCAGATCTTAATTTTATGCGCCCTAGAGTAAAGTTGCCAGTCGGACCTTGGCTAGTTGTAAAGTTATTCACCTTTTTACCATTGACAAAAAGCATGTAAGTTATTGGAGGCGCAGTCGAACCCGATGATGTCGCTGTAAATACTGCGGTGTAGTTCGAAGCCATACCATATGCTATAGATGAGTTGCTTACTTGACCGTTTAGATAAAGCGTCACCGTGCACGAATCCGTCTTTGCGAACGGTGTGACCACGCTATTTAAAACAATTTGTGCTGAAATTGGATGATTTCCCGCAGATCCGACTAGTCCAATAGATAACACAAAAGTAAGTGATACCAACGCCGCAATCAGGCTAAAAAAAATGGGCGCATATTTCAAAAACAGTTTATTGGCTGGTGCCATTTACGCCTTCGATTGTAATTATAGTGTTTCAAGGGATATAAACCCTCCATAAATGCAATCTTTGCTAGCACCGCAGACAATTAAAATAAATAATGGGGGCATTAGAAGCCCCCATTAGAGTGGAGGAAAATTTGTTGAAGAACGAGATGTTTATAGAGTTAGAGGTCTGGGCCCTACTGGCCCAGTATCCTCTATAAACCCTACCTCAGTACCTCGATACCGAGTTCCTGGTTTATTGCTCCTGTTGTTTTTGAAAGAGTCGTTAGCTCCTCCTGACCCAACAAGTACGGCGAACTTACGCCAGTTATTATGGTCATTACCCTCAGTTTACCAGTTAGTCCTTCATCTACCCTGGCACCCCATATGACTACTGCGTCAGGGTCCAGAGACTGAGTCGCTAACTCACCTATCTGGTTTACTTCAGATAAAGTAAGGTCGGGACCGCCCGTTATGTGTATCAGTGCACCTTTGGCTCCTTTGTAGCTGACATCAAGTAATGGGTTGTTAAGGGCTCTCCTTACGACCTCGTTTACCCTTGAATCAGATGCATCGGTTTCGCCTATTCCAATAACGGATACACCACCTTGGTTCATTATCGCCTTAATGTCCGCGAAGTCGAGGTGTACTAAGGCTGCCGCATCTGATATCGTCTCTACGATACCTTTTATCATCGTGGCTACCACTTCATTCGCTACATTAAATGCCTGGTCTACCGGAAGGTTACCAGCCATGCTTACGAGTCTGTTGTTGTCGATTACAATTACCGTATCTGAATTAGTCCTTAATTCGGCCAGACCGGTTTCTGCATTCTCAACACGTTTTCGTTCCGTCTTAAAAGGCATTGTTACAGTGCTTATTACTATTGCCCCCGATTCCTTAGCAAGCTTTGCTACAACAGGTGCCGCACCAGTACCTGTCCCGCCGCCCAAACCGGCGCAAACGAATACTAAATCAGCTCCCCTGAGCGAGTCTTTAAGCTCTCTCGCAGATTCTTCTGCTGCAGCTTTTCCCTTTGCAGGAAAACCGCCAGCACCAAGTCCACGGGTAAGTTCCTTTCCTATAAGGATTTTTTTGTCTGCATGCCTTGCGTTCAACTGAACCTGGTCTGTATTGGCTATTACGACCTCGGCGCCTTTTACGCCCTTCTTATAAAGCCAACTGGCCATGTTATTTCCACCGCCGCCAACCCCTAAAACCTTTATAAGGGCCTGGTTAAACAATGGTTCGTTTACATTTTCTTTGCTAGCTTTGAGCGCGCTCTCCACTAACAGATCCATTACCATTTTTTCCCTCCTTTAGACAGATGAAAATCTAAAACCAAAAGCTTTATATTCCCATCTTGTCTTATATTTTTATAAAGAAAAGTAAGTGTTCCCAAATACTTACAAACTAACGATTAAAAATTTGGATGTTTTCCCCAAAACATTCAAATTTTAAATTTTATTTATAATAATTTTACTCTTCTTGTATTTAAAAAGATTATTGAACTGTAGTTTAATGATAAAACCGACGTAATGCAACAGACTGACACGTAGATTTTTACACTGCCATAAAAAAAGTTAAAATATGTATAACTTATAATTCTATGTATGAAAGCAAGTATAGCGCAGCTTCTAAAATCGCTAAAGTTGGGAGACTCAATAGAAGTGATGTTCAACAAAAGAATCTTCCATGGCGAATTTATAAGACGTGACGCTGAAAAAAAATTGGTTATACTAAAGTTAAAATCTGGATATGATGTCGCAATGGGGGAAGAGAATGTTTCCTCAATGAAGCTGATAAGCAGAGCTCCTATTACAAAGCTGAATCACGGTAAAGAGACACCTGCTTTCTCAATAGAAAATTCTGATTTGACCCTGATAACTACAGGAGGAACTATCTCCTCAAAAATTGATTATAAAACCGGGGGAGTATCACCTACCGTTCCACCAGAGTATTACTTCCAGATAGCGCCGGGCTTAAAAGATTATGGTAATGTCGAAGTCAATACGCTTATGAGCAAATTATCAGAGGATATTGCGCCATCTGACTGGGTAAAGATGGCAAAGGCAGCTTATGATGCTATAAACCGCGGCTCAAAGGGCATAATAGTCACTACTGGTACGGACACTATGCATTTTATATCCTCCGCGCTCTCATTCATGCTAAATCCCCTTTCCGTGCCAGTGGTGTTCACTGGTGCGCAGAGAAGTCTAGATAGAGGCTCAACAGACGCATCCACGAACCTGCTCCTATCAGCGATTGCAGCATCAAAATGGGAAGGGGGCGAATCAGTTATATGTATGCATGCAAACCTAAATGACAATTACAATTTCCTCCTTAGAGGAAACCGCACCAGAAAGATGCATTCCGAGAGAAGAGATGCGTTTAGACCGATAAATTCAATGCCTCTCTCAGAAGTTCATCTAAACGGAGATATAATTGACCTTTCACCGCATAGGCCTAAAAGTGGAGAGACGGTCTTAAACACAAAGATTGATGATAAAGTTGTGATGCTGTTGAGTTATCCTGGTATGAAGGGTGCACCTATACAAGATGCCGTAAGCGGGGGTGCACATGGCATAGTAATAGAAGGTACTGGTTTTGGTAACTTACCGCTATCGGACAAGAGCATGCGTGATGCACTGTCTTATGCAAATAAAAAATCTGTGCCGGTAATAATAACGACCCAGACTGTTTACGGGCCAACTAGTACCTTCGTTTATAGTCGTCTTAGGGAGCTCTCAAAATTCAAAAATGTCATTTATGTAGGCAATATGCTTAGTGAGACGGCGTTTTCAAAACTGATATTTGTATTGGGTCAAACCAGAGATATAGAGAAGGTTAGGGAGAACATGCTTCGTTCAGTTGCGGGAGAAATTGGGGATAAGAATGAGTTAAGTGAGTTTCTTATATGAAGGTCAGATGCGGATTTGAATGGCACGTACAGATCAATAGCGGGAAACTGTTCTGTAGATGTACTCCCAAGATCCACGAGGAAAAGAAAGGTGACAGCGAAATCGTACGTGTCTTCCGGCCGTCTTTTGGAGAGAGTGGTAAGATAGACAAGAGCGCAGAGTTTGAGACAGGAACGGCTAAACGGATAGTATACCAGATATTCAATGATTCTGATTGCTTAGTTGACATAGATGAGGAGCCTCCACACGAGCCGGATAAGACTTCACAGGAGGTCGCTTTTCAGATTGCCAACGCGCTAAATGCATCGCTTTTCAGAAAACTTATTTTTATGAGAAAGACGATAGTCAATGGGTCGAATACGAGCGGCTTTCAACGCACTGCAATAATCGGTTTAAACGGGAAATTCAAAGCCGGTAAAAGTACTATCGGTATCGCATCTGTGGCACTTGAAGAAGATTCGGCTAGGGAAGAAACGGGTCCGAACCTGGAAGCCGAAAAGACAGAGAAGACCGTCACTTACAAGTTGGACAGACTAGGGATGCCTCTAATCGAAATTGCTACCGATGTAATGGAAACCGATGAAAATGAAGCCAAATCCATAGCTCTTGCATTCGGCAGATTTACCAGGTTATTCAACGTACGCAGGGGGATAGGAACCATACGCCAGGATGTTAATCTTTCGATAGAGGGTGGAAGCCGTGTCGAATTAAAGGGCTTCCAGAACATACGGGAGATGGATAAAGCGATAATCAATGAAGGAAAGCGCCAAGCTTCCCTGATAAAAATAGAAAAAGAAAAAGCTTACCTGTTAAACAATGTAGATTCCATACGTTTACAGGATTTGAGTGAAATGCTGGTCAACTCCGGTTCAAATATGGTGAAAAACGCATTACGCGATGGCAAAGCCGTTTTCGGTGGCAAATTGAGGGGGTTCAAGGGCGCATTGGGCACCGAATTATCTGAGAATAAGAGATTCGGAACTGAAATCAGCGATTACCTGAAAGTAAAAGAGGGCTGCGGGGTAATACATTCTGATGAACTCCCTGCTTATGGGATAGATGATAAAGAAAAAACTGGGATTGCTACAAAATTAGAATGTGAGAAAGACGATGCATTTCTGTTTTCTATATGCTCTATACAACAGGGGGGCGCAGTGGAAGAAGTGATAAAAAAACGGCTAAGAGAACTCCTTACAGCAGTGCCCGCAGAAGTGCGCGTAGTCAATTCAGATAATTCGACAAGCTTTCTTAGACCACTTGGCGGCAAGGACAGGATGTATGTGGAAACAGACCTGCCCATCCTGGAAGTTGATGAAAGACTGCTCAAGGAGGCTTCTGAATACCTAGGATTTGATGCGGAAACGATAAAAGAGAAATATGGGATTAGTGACGAGTTCCTTGACCTTCTGATAGGCGTAAACAAGTTAAGCCAGGCAGTAAAGATAAGGGAGAAACTCAAGCTTCCGTTCAATACGATAATCTCAGTGATGGTCGAGGATTACCGCTATATCAAGAGGAAATTCGGTTTCGATATAAACGAACACGATGAAGAAAATGTGCTGGCAAAAATAGCCAGCGGTTACTTGGCAAAGGACGCAGCAAGATTTATTTTTGAGGGTCTGGCCTTAAAAAAGAGCCAAAGCGTAGAGGGGATAATAAACAGGTATTCTCTACAAAGGAAGGACCGGGCAACGCTTGAAGCAGAAATAAAAAGGCTTATATCCAGCGGATTCTCACGATATGATACTCTGATAACGAACCTAAGAGACAAATTCGGATTTTCGTTTGACGCCAGTGAAGCCTACGAGATTGCTTCAAAATTGCTTAAAAATGGATAGGATAGAACTCTCAATAAAATTGAAAGAACTCGGGGCTATAAACGAGCCCAAGATACATCTAGAGCAGTATTCCACAGATATATCAACGGCGGTGAATTTCTTATTAGTGGTCGATTCTTTCGGGTGCCTAAAAGGTAAAAAAATAGCTGACTTTGGCTGCGGAAATGGAATACTTGGAATAGGCGCAGCATTGTTGGGGGCGGGAACCGTCGATATGTACGACATCGACAAAAGAATGGTAGAACTCGCGAACTCAAACGTAGAGAAGATAAACATTGCCAATTGTAAAGCGTATCGGAAAGATTTTTTCGATGTTACGGACAGATATGATACTATAATCTCCAATCCACCTTTTGGATTCCAAAGTACTTTTCGTATAAGAGCATTCATAACAAAGCTTAAGGATAGTGCTACGCCATTCTTCTTTATCTATAAGTTAAATAGGGAGATACAGAATATAGCCAGAGAGAACGAATTGTCAGTGTACGAATTAGGAGAACTGTGGATACCCAACATTGCATCATTCCACAGAAAAGACAAGGTACGGTTACCTGCGTGCATTCTCTATAAGGTATAGTTGTGTTTTAATATTTGAAGATCTTCTTAGTCTAATGGCGTTTAACAGGTACGGTGCTGTAAGCCTCGGAATGACTTTTCTGATATTTATGGTAATCGCATTTGTAGTCCTAATCATCTTATCTTCTGCCACCCGAAATTTCCTTATAGGTGGACTGAATAATTTCGGAAGCCTTTTAAAGCAGGTTACTAGCGGGGGCGGTGGTATTTCAGGCACTGCAGAAAGTTCCTTTACTGCGTATATGTGTACTACGGGTTGCCAAACATTTCCAGCTGGAGACCAAAATTTATGGTACATAGACTATAACGGACAAAATTCATCTGCAAATGTCACATCTCCCATAACTTTTAGCATGCCCTACGGCAATTTTTCGTATACCATATATGACATAAATGATAGTGGAACCATTTTGTGCTCCAACAAAACGGAGGGAGTAACGATCTCCGGCAAGCCAATATACGCCGGTTACGCTGAAGCCGGCACATCTAATATAATCTATTTTAGTCACCAGTGGTGTACCTAAGCCTAAAAGTATAAATTATGGACGAGCTAGAAGTGGATATGTTAAACTTTAAAAAAAGGGGTGCAATGTCCTTAGGACTCGAAGTTTTAATCCTTATTATAATAGCATTAGTATTGTTGATAGTTATACTATTCTTGATAGATAAGGGAATCTTTGGTAACATCGGGATATTAACTAACGCGACGAAGAACGCCACAGTGCCTTCATATTAAAGGATTCAATTAGAATGCTGTTAAACAGTTTATAGTGAAGCAAACCAAGTTTTTTTCTTAGTGCCGATTGGTTTTGGTTTTTTGGTGGTTAAGTCCACACCCGACTCATCTTTGAATATTTTCAAAACGGTATCAGATGCCTTTTCAAGCCTTGCCGAACTAACTTCTTCCGCTAAAAGCCCCTGTAAAAGGCCATAAAGACTTTTAAATCCTTTTTTGTGGGCCATAAGTGACAGGTATTCCAGATCCTGTTTAATATCCTTGTCTTCTTTTAAAGGAAAAAGCACACCCAACAAACGTATCATGTGGTGAAGTTCTTTTTCGGAGGATATCTTCCTGATATGAGCCGTATGCATATAGACAGATAACTTTTTCGAAGAAAGCCTTTTCTTATTGGCATGTTTTTTTGCTGTTTTTGGCATAATAATTATTGGAAATAGAAATATTTAAGCGTATAGAACTATACTTTAATAAATTACGTAAGGGGCGGTGATCTAGCTTGGTTATGATACGTGACTAGGGCTCACGATGTCCTGGGTTCAAATCCCAGCTGCCCCATTTAAAGTAAGGGTAGTCGTATCTGCCCAAAAGTGTACAGTAGCTAATATTTACGATTTTAAAGTATAGAAAGATTTATATATTCCCTCTTCTCATATTAGAAACTATGAAGAGGCCTATCGTAACACTGGATGAAGTCTTACATGGAGGGGTTATGATACGCCTTGAGAAAAAGCTTAATCGAACGTTAAGAAAAAAAGTTTTAGAGGAATTTGACGGTAGCAATTATTACCCGGCACCAGATGGACGCTGGTAGGGAGATAAGCGTAAAAAAGTTAGGCCGTCATCCCATCTCGAAAATACTGCCGACGGCGGAACATTTGTCTCTGCGACAGATTACACGGACGGCCGTCGTGACACATTTATAGGTTTTTCCAGTGATTTAAAGACTGTCTACATTGATAAAGGATGGAATTGGGAAATGTCCAGTACGCAATATCTAAATATTCTGAAAGCGGCGCATATTACATATATAACATACATCCGATAACCGATAATTTAGTGATATAAACGATACAACGATATAATACGTGGAGCATTACGAAATATTCTGCATATCGCTATTACTCCGATTTAAAGTAGTTTGTAGATCATACTAAACAAGGAATTTCCACACTACAGAATTCATCGGTACCCGGTGCATGACTGGTTTTTCACTTTGGTTTTACCCGGTTATAATTTGCCAGCGCTCTTCCTAATAACGCTTTATCTACAGTTTCCAACTCTGGATTTGTTATATCTAGATAGCCTGTAAAAACTGCTTTCGTGCCAGTTCTTTTCACTGTACCTCGTTCACATTTTTCCTCAATAGACTCCATATGTCCGTAAGTTAACTCTGCGTAACTCTGTCTACAATGCCGGTTATTTGCGAATGGAGGGAAATAACTAAGTTTAGTGCTTTCTGGATAATTTTCTGAGGAGAGGGGATCTTCGAGTATCTTTTCCAAATCATCCTTTCCTAATGCCTCTTGGTTCAGCGCATTAATGTAGACTTTGTGATTATTTACAAGCACAAGTACGCCCTTGAGGTAATATTTGTTTTCCATAGAAAGTTATAGAAATACACTTATATAAATACTTTCAGGTAGTAATATTTTCAATGTTTATCACGGTTATTTAAACGACCAGCAGTATTACAAACTATCGAACACCATCTATCAAAGTTTCAAGTTAGTACTGTGTTCGCCGTATATTGAGGCAGACGGGTTAAGATATTTCTTAATGCTATTTATTGCCATATATGCCTCCGAACCGCCTACAGCAAGTAGACCCATCTTAGGCCTATTACCGGATGTACATGCATCGCCAGCAGCATATATTCCCGGTATACTCGTGCTGTAATTATCATCAACTTCCAGCTTATTGGCAAACGTATCAAATTTTATTGATTTGAAGGTGTTGGTTTCTGTTTTGTGACCTATGGCGACTATCACTGCACTTATATCCAACGTAGTTTCCGAATTCGTCTGGCGG
Source organism: Nanobdellota archaeon (assembly GCA_021852265.1). Classification (GTDB taxonomy): domain Archaea; phylum Nanobdellota; class Nanobdellia; order Parvarchaeales; family Parvarchaeaceae; genus Parvarchaeum. The sequence goes on along the minus strand of JAJZNV010000016.1, from coordinate 14,292 downwards.
TTTAGAACCTGTATCTTTCTTACCGTCTGGCCGTCCCCCAAAATTTCCTTCACTTCTGTATCTGTCATTATCTCTGCCTTTCCGGTGCCCTTGAGATCGGCAACGGATCTCTCTGCCGCTTTTACCGCGGTACCATATTCTAGAATGTATATCTTATCGACTACAGAGGATATCTGATTGGCGAGATCAAAACCCGAATCCCCGCCACCAACGACCGCTACCTTCTTGTTTTTGAAAGGTTCTAATGCGTTTACCGAATAATACACGCCCTTACCTGCGTATGCTTCCTCGCCCTCGGCGTTTAATTTTGTAGGAAATAAAGATCCTATCCCAGTACACAATAATATCGCCTTTACACTATATGCATCACTGCCATTAACCTCTAAAATAAATTTACCAGCATCGCTTTTTATATCGGTCACTTTAGAGTTGGTTACTATCTTATTGTTAAATGTCTCAGCCTGCTTAAGAAGTGACGCTGCCAAATCCATTCCTTTTATTTTTGGGATGCCTTCTATATCAAGAACATCTTTTATGGGATAAAATTTAAGTACCTGTCCGCCGGTATTTTCAAGCCCCTCAAGAGTTATGCTATTTATTTCCCGCAGTCCTGCACAAAAGGTAGCAAATAAGCCCGTTGGACCTGCACCAACTATACCAAGTTCATATTCTTCCATACTCTAACTACAATTTTAATCTAATTTATTTCTTTCTGTCTGCCTGGTTTATCAACTTAAATTATTAATACGAGACAAGGATTATTGTATATATGGTAAGGGTATCTTTTATCGGTGCGGGCAGGATAGGCCAGACTATAATCTATGCAACTCTTATGTCTGGGGCAATCGATGAAGCAATAGTAATGGATATAGTACCAAATGTACCCGACAGGATGAAAGACGAGCTCATGCATGCCCTCTCTGCAGAAGGTATAAACACACGGATTATCGCTACAAATTTGATAGATAAGGTGGAGAATTCAGACATCATATTAATAAGCGCCGGTAAACCAAGGACGGCAAATCAAAGCAGGGTCGACCTATTCATGGACAACGCAAGAATAATTTCCGGGTTTGCAAAGATATTGCCATCTAAAAATCCAAATGCACTTTATATAATGGTTACAAATCCTGTTGATATGATGGCGTCCGTTTTTATGAAATACTCCGGTAAATACACAATAAGTTCTGGAGCGCAAGTAGAGAATAATAGACTGCGTTCTTTTATAGCAGATAAGCTCGGTGTTCCTGTAAATTCAGTAAATGGATACACAGGCGGTGAACATGGCGAAGGACTGTCGATATTTTGGGACACCATAAGCGTGAACGGAAGACCGTTTGATGACATCGCAAAGGGAAGACTTACGCGTGAGGAAGTATCCGCTTACGTGAAGGGTATCGCTGCACAGATAATAGGCACGCTCGGTGGAACATCGTGGGGTCCGGCAACGACTATGCGCGATGTAATCGTCTCCATAGCTAAAAACGAGCATAAAGTAATGAGTATTGCACCGCCGATGAAGGTTAAGGATGAAATTATACATGTAAGCAGGCCTACCGTCGTTGGAAACCCAATTGGACCCTCTATTGAAAAATCGCTTTCGGATGAAGACCGTGTGGCTTTGGAGTCTGCGGCGGAAAAAATGTATTCTGAGTATAAAGAACTTCTGACTAACTTTGAAAGGACTACAAGCTAGACTCCAAAAAGGCCTTCACTTTCTTAAGTGCTATTCCTCGGGGGCTAACTAGGATCTTTTCCTGTATGGTTAACTCTGAGAATGACTTTTTTAAATCGCCCACTTCAAATAAGCTATCCCAACCGTGAAGTGAATCTTCTTTCGGCTTAATTATTTTTCCTGGCACTGTAGATTCGAAAAAGAACATCTCACTCTTATTTCTTACGTAGCATACTGCACAAGTCGCTTCGGCGCTGAAATCACCGTATTTTTTGGCTAAATTATAAATCCCCTTTGCACCGAGAGTACTCAAGAACCATTTTATTAACGTTCCTGGGAGACCATTGATACAACGAAGCTTAAAGGAGATATCCTCAACTATAAAATTATCTTTCCTTTTTGAGGCCTCTTTTACCTTTGCTACAAGTACCTCTTTAGAATTCAGGGACTGTATTTCTGGCAGGTCAATTTTGACCCACTCTATAATTTCGCCCAATATCTCCTTGGCTTCATTGAATTTCAACTCATTTCCAGTTATGTAAGGTATTTTAGAAACCATGATGATTATCTTAATTTGTACTGCGCTTACGGTATATCTTATTGACGTGTGCTATCATCAGAAGTCTTCCATCCTCAAGGGACTCATATGCACTGATATGTGTTCCCGAGAGAGAAGCAGGCAATACCTTTTTCATCACATACTCAATCTCTCCAGTGGACGGAAGGATTAATATTGTATTTGAGCTAGATTTAAGCTTTATGCCCAGTGTACTGTAGAGTTTGCCAGATTGCAGGCGTTCTCCCGCAACACAAAAGCTCTTAAATCCAGCATTTTTTATCTCAGGATCTAAATTCAGGATAGCACTCAGAAGTATCGTTGCATCTGTGGAATTCATACAATCCATAGATATCATCCGATCCATATTTAGAACTTTCCCACAATAAGCCTTATAATCAAATTTTTCAGTATAATCTTTTACAAAATTTTTTCGGATAAATTTCAGATATCTTTGCAACCTGTCTGGCCCGTGATATTCGTTAACATAACTTAGCGCACTACTTGCGATATAGTTTAGGCTCTTGGGCAATTCAACGTGGTATACTCCCCCTTGCACTTCAATTATATCTTCAGGCAGGAGTGCACTGTGTCTGGAATCATGTTCTACACACCCTACCAACAGGTCTTCTAACTTTAGCCCATTAGAGCACGCTAATCTATTCTGCAAAAGGCGTTTTTCAAACATATTACACAGCGTATAACAGACACCCATCATATAAAACGTTTTTTATGAAAATTAATATAAGAGTATTATACCGATTATCACAGACATTAAGTTTTTATTATAGTGAATTCCCTATCTTTTATGGAGATAACTTATAACAACGAGAAGAAAAAATTTGACTCATCTGTATCACCTATAGAGATAGCAAAGTCAATTGGGGTGCAATTAAAAGACGTTTTAGTTGCAAAGATAGATACCGGACTTATCGACCTGACTAGGAAGATAAATAAAAGCACAAAAATAGAGTTCCTTAAATTTGATTCTAGGGAAGGAAAGGAAGTTTTCTGGCATTCTAGTGCCCATATAATGGCTGCCGCTATAAAAAGACTTTACCCCGAAGCGTTGCTCACCCTGGGACCGGCTATAGATGAAGGATTCTATTATGATTTTTACAACCTTAAGATTGGTGATAATGATCTACCTAAAATTGAAAAGGAAATGAAGAAAATCGTTGACGAAGATTCTAAATTCCTTAGGAAGGAGGTATCTAAAAAAGAAGCTTTGGAACTTTTCAAAGGAAACACATTCAAAGCAGAGATACTTGAAGACGCGGAATTGCCAATAACTGTTTACGAGACTGGAGAATTCATGGATATCTGTCGCGGTCCCCACGTACCTTCTACGAGATATATCAAGGCTGTAAAACTACTAAAAGTAGCTGGTGCATACTGGAGAGGCGACAGCAAAAGGGAAGTATTGACAAGGATTTATGGGGTTTCATTCCCCTCAAAAAATGAATTGGATGAGTATAACAAATTCGAGGCTGAGCGCTCAAAACACGACCATAAGAAGATAGGCAGAGAACTTGAGCTTTTCGAAATATCCAGCTGGTCGCCTGGCTCCCCTTTCTTCTTACCGGATGGCACTATAATTTACAACGAACTTTTGAAACTTGCCAAAGAGATGGACAGAAAATATGGCTATCAAGAGATAATAACCCCTATAATAGCAAAATCAGAAGTCTGGAAAATCAGTGGACACTACGAAAAATATCGTGAGAATATGTACCGTGCTTCTCCATTCGCAGTTGAAGAAGATGAATATGCTCTAAAACCGATGAATTGTCCATTTTCAACTGTCGTATTCAAATCAAAGACAAGAAGCTACCGTGATTTGCCATTACGGCTATCTGATTATGGATTCCTGCACAGATATGAACTCGAAGGGGCTCTCGATGGACTTCTTCGAACAAGGATACTGGAACAAAATGATGCACATATTTATGTGACAGAAGACCAAATAGAAGGCGAGATATTAAAGCTTTTCGATATGCTGAAGGAGGTTTATTCACTATTTAAGTTGACTCCAATAATGACCTTAGCCACTAGACCCAAACAAAGGATAGGATCAGACGAAGTTTGGGACAAAGCTGAGAAGGCGCTTAAGAATGCATTGGAGAAAAACGGCTATGAATATACTATAAAAGAAGGCGATGGAGCCTTTTATGGACCAAAAATAGACATTTATGTTCTTGATTTCACTGGAAAACCGGAATCTGCATATGCAGCATCCACATTCCAAGTAGATTTCAACTTGGCCAATCGCTTTGATGTGAGATATGTAGGATCTGACAACAAAGAACACGTACCTGTAGTAGTACACCGCTCAGTGATGGGATCAATAGGCAGATTTATGGGGATAATACTGTCCAACGGAGGTGGAGAACTTCCGTTATGGATTTCTCCTAAGCAGGTCAGGATACTTTCTCTAACGGAAAGAAACAACGCTTATGCTAAAAAGGTATATGATAAACTTTTTGAAGCAGGCATAAGAGTCGACATTAACGAGAGTAATTCTACTCTGGAATACAAGATTAGAGAAAGTCAGCTGATGAAAATACCATATGTCCTAATTGTAGGGGATAAGGAGGAATCTGCAAATAGGATAGCGGTAAGGACATTAGATGGAAAAACAAGATATGGGGTTAATTTAGCAGATTTTATTAAAGATCTGGAACAAAAAATAAGGACAAGGGCATTGCAAATTTGATGCACTACAAGGATATCTTATTAGAATAAAAAATAAAAAAACGCTGAGGGTGAGATTTGAACTCACAAGGGCGAAGTGCCCATAGCCTTTCCAGGGCTACGCGCTGCCAGGTTACGCGACCTCAGCAATTTTTATCTTATCTATCGGTGAGAATTTAAAGCTTAAGTTAAAATTTACGGTAAAACTATTTCAAACCGAAACGTTTAAAAGCAAGTTTTTTGATTAGTAATATATGGAAAGCACATACAGGTTTTTAAACATAAAAAAAGAGGTAGACTTTGGCAGCTACCATGTAAAATACACAAAGAAGGAACTTAAGGAGCGAAGGGAAGGCGCCCAGCCTGCAGACATAAATAAAGAATCTATAAAAGTTCTGAAGAGCGGCGCAAAGGTAAAGCTTAGGAAGAAAGAGAAATTGGCGCTCATGGAAGACGTGAAAGCCGATAACATTGATAAAATGCATGAGCTATTAGAATCGTTAAAGTCTTAGCTTATAGTTCTCTTAGGGATAAATTTGATATCCAGTTAGCAGAGTTTGTATATAGTGCAATGCAAAAGAATAATTGGTTTTAATATACACTAAGGTAGATATTTCGAAATATGTATTTTTTACTCTTTCATTATCTTAGCTATCTGGTCCGATGATCTTTTCGCTTCCAGCCGCACGAGACCATAATTGGTAGCAGGATCGACCATTACGGTAAGGATAGCATCTTCACCCGCTTTTACAGCTATGACTCGCACATCTCTGGATTCTGCGATTACGCTATCGATTATATTCTTGGAGCCAAGAGACTTTATTGCTGTTTCGGCGGCACCGACCATTGAAGCAAGCATTGCTGCAAAATTATTGGGATCGACATCTTGTGGCATAAGTGACACTATGGGCAGTCCGTCAACCGATATAACTGCAGAAGCTTTTATTCCACCAACATTACCGAGATTCTCTAGTACTAGTCTCAGTGATTCTGATTTTGTTGCCATAACTATTGTTTGTGCGTGCGCAATTTAAGCATTATGTCAATTGCTTAAACAACGCTCTCAACGCTTGTTCTACTCCCTCCTTTTTTAATTTTGTCGGCTCATTCGGGTCGATATGTGACAGGTCTTCTGCGATGGTCTGCACCAGCGGCGCGTCCTTTCCGAGATGAAGCTTATCTTTTAGCTCTTCAACCGAAAGTGCACCCGGGAGATTTGCCTTATTCGCCACTACAACTATTGGCAATCCATAACTCTCGGTTTTTCTTAACATTTCTATCGCTCTCGGGAATTGATCCGGTTTTGTCGCGTCGACAATTAATATTACACCTATCGCTTCTCCTCCCAATAATTTTAGGAGTGGATCAAACCTTTCTTGGCCAGGAGTGCCGAAAAGGTCTGCTTTATAGCCTTCAAAATCCAGGTTGCCATGGTCCAGTGCAATGGTGCCGCCGAGCCTGTCAACGCTTACAGCATCCCTTGAGGCACTGTGTATAAACGATGTCTTACCGGCATCTGTTGGTCCGGTTATTAATACTTTCGGGAAATAGATTTTTATTCCGCCAGGTTTTACGGATTTGAACAGCACTGACGAGAAATTTTTCTCTTTGACCCAATCACATTTTATCACGGCAAAATACTGTCCGAATATCACCCTTTTTTCTATCCCTCTTATCTCCACTTCTGCGTTTACCTTTGAGACGAGGGAGCTTATCTCATTAGTCCCATAATCCCAGTCGGTAAATAAGAGCACGGATGAGCCCTTCTTAATATCGAGTTTTGACTTCACAAGGTCGATTATCGACATTGCATAATTAAAGTCAAAGGCATCTATTACCAGCGATAACGAGTCTATCAAGACGAGATCATAACCCTTTTCTAATTCAGCGCTTAATTTCTTTTTTATCTCTTCACCATCGGATGGATTTTCAACAATTACAGTATTAGAGGTGCTGCTTGACTGTATCCCCGTCATGTTGCTGTATGAATCTATTATTGTAAGATTTGCATCCGCTATAAAATCATAGTCTTTCATTTCCGTCAAGTATGACTGCGGTGAGGTCCTGTTCAGGTATAATAGGACTTTATTCTTATGTAGCAGATTATTATGTATTATCTGGTATCCGAAAACCTCGTTTCCGACGGACGGAGACGCCGACAAAAGCACTATTTTTTTATCTGGTATGCCTGTCAGCTCATCATCGAGTTTTCCTATTCCAAATAGAGGATCTTTCATCTTATAATTCCTCCCAGTTTAAGACCTCTTTTGCGGTACCAGTAAGCCTAAAATACCTTTTACCGTCTTGGACCTTCAGTGATATTATCGCGTCGGTTAAGGACTTTATAGTCTCGTTAACCTCATTTGCATGCATCTGGTTATCCAATAGAAAAATGGTCATTACTCCAGACATCTTAGCCCGGCCGCATATAAACTGCATAAATCTGAAAAATGTTGCTGGATTGTTGTATAAGAGAAGGGAGGAAACCGAATCAAAAACGTTTATTACCGGTCGTGCATCCTTAAGAAATTCGGCATTCGCATTGGAGAGGGCGACGGATAAACCAGTTAAATCCAATGGACCATTCAATATCTTAGTATACTGGTTATCGGTGGCAGTAGGAGATATACTCCTTGTGAAGCTGTCTAATATCTTCAGAGTAGAACCAAGATACTGTGATATGGGCAGGGATCTCGAGTTGAACTCAGATATAAGGTCCGTATAAGACTTATTTGTTGTGATGTACACAACGCCAGTTTTTGCTGCGAGTGAATTTACGGCCAGCTTATACGCGAAATATTCCTTGCCGCTTTCCTTATCGCCGTTTAAGAGATACGTCTTTCGTGGCTCCAATCCGCCGCTCAAATTATCGAAAGACGGAAATCCTGTTGCCATCCCGTTCATACCCTATCTAATAGCCTAACTTTCTTAGACTTTACTCCTAATGATGCACCATCGACATTCAGCGCTACATCAACTACTAATTCGTCTCTCTGTTGATCAAATATTATTTCTTCCTTTGCAGATTTATCCGCAGATACCGAAATAAAAGGGAATAGATAATTCATGAGACTTCTGAACAGCGTTTTCTGATCGCCTTTCTTCATTATGATAGAAATTGTATCACTAAGATCCTTTACCGACACCAATTTAAAATACTCGGTCTCTACTATTATATCCAATAGCTGCTCATGCGGCAAGTCCAAGAGGTCATTTATTGTCTCTGCTATGCTTTCATCTGCCCCAAATTTTTTGGAAACACTCTTGTGCTTTCCGTTCATAATAAATTCCACTGTTAAATCAGTTGAGCTGACCATGAAAAGTCTAAGAAGGATTTTGTAAATTTCTTCAATTTTAAGCCGAAGAGGATGTGATACTTTTATTTTTACAGCACCGTCCAAATGCTCTAAACTTATATCTAGTTTTTTGGCAGGTATTATCCCTCGGAGATTTGACAGTGAGCCGGTACCGTCGTAGAATTTTTTAATCTCATTTACGGCGTCAAAGACATTCATTTCCATGTGTCTGTATGTATCTATAAGAATTTAAAACTGACTTTTGTTTCCGATTTTAGGCGCATGCACCGGTAGCATTCGGGGCGGGGTCATATAACGCCGTTTCATTCGGTGCTATAAAGAAAGCGGAGTTGGAAACTGCTTTTATTATCGCAACGTAACCGGCACAGCCTGCACTCTCATTAAACCATGTTGAGATAGTTCTTCCGCTGTACGAGCTTACATATTTGAAATTTGTCCCTCTGGAATTTACCCAGCGAACATACTGAGAGCTGTTCATTATTATAAATTCGGTGGAAACATTTGAGACATACTGCATATGCATTTTAAACGTGTCCGGTATGGTCAAGAAGACATAAGAGCCAGGGTTTTCAGACTTGTTTTGGTTCCAGATATAAAGAAGTGGATTTTCTCCTAAAAATCTGAAATCCAATGGGATTACACTGCCATCTGAAATTGCGAAGGATGAATTTAAGGTATATGGGGTGCCATTAACAATGACTGTCTGATTAAAAGACGGGAAGCACTGTCTTGCGGTGCTTGTGACTATAAGAACATGACTTCCTGGACAGGTATCAATTATGAGAAAATTGTGGCTAAATGAGTAGAGTATAACTATCACAATTATTATAATCGGGATAATTCCTAAAATCGTGGATGAAGTCTGTCTTGCAGGGGTCATAATATAATATTAATATAAAGGTATAAAAATCTGCACTCTACCGAACCATTTTAAATTTTTTAACAATTTTTAGGTAAACCATTGGTACCAGTTGTAGGCCCATATGTCTTTGAGCCAATCTTACAAGAAACACCGATAGATGTGGTATTTGCACAGTTATAAAGAGTATTCGATATTCTGTCAGTTGCACTACACCACTGCGTTGGAGTGCTAAGTGTTTGTTGTGCATCGGTACAGTAAGTCTGACACTGGGTTTGGAATGCCGCCAAAGCCTGACTGCCGCCACCTGTGCCGCTTCCTAGAGTGCCGAATCCACCCAAAACAAAGGTTATAAAAAGGACTAGAATCAGAAGACCTATTGCTATGAGTATAATGGTATTTATTGGCAACCCCTGTGCCTTTTTAAATGTATCCATAAGAGTAAAACTATTTTTTCGTATTTAAAGGTTTGTTTTTTCCAATGTATTTATAACGTAGACCGGTATAGATATAATCATATGCGTTTAAGCAGACTAGTAATCGATGCGGTAAAACCTGTCGGTGAATATAACATAATCGATTTGGCGTCTGATATATCCAAAAATGTTAAAAATGGTTCGGTTTCTATAAAAGTTGAGGAAGTCGACATAAGGACCGAGGGGCTTAAGATAACCATTGAGGGCACTAAAATAGACTTTCATGGAGTACAGAAAGCAATGAAAGAACGCGGTGCTGCGATAAATAGCCTTGACGAGGCAACTGTCACATCTCATGGAAAGGGCTAAGGCCAGATACACTATATTGGGGATAAGTGATGGTTTATTTGTAGGTATAGGACTTTCGTTGGGTATCTCCTTCTTTCATGCGTATAGCCTCACATTTGCATCGATATTGCTTGGAGGGCTTACGAATGCGCTATCTAACATGTTCGCGACTTACAATGCGGAAACCTTCAGTACGGGCCAGCAGCTTCTAGAGTATAAGGAAATACTCTTCCTAAAAGATTATAATCCCATTAAACTAAAAAAAAGCAAACAGGAGAAAAGTATAAGGTACGCTACCCAAAGTTTTGTATTCACATTAGTAGGCAGCTTGATAGTGTTAGCTCCGTACATTGCATTTTATTTTATGGGAAGTGCCGGCATAGAACCTGCAAGTATAACCTCATTGACCATGACTCTAATTATATTAGGTTTTATAGGAGCGTACCACCAGGAACATCTACATGAGAAACTCAAAAATGGATTCAAAACCATCGGGATAGGCGCAACTATCGCATTATTGAGTGCAATTGTGGGCTTTCTAGTCAGCTATCTTATCTAATCACTTGCTTTCAACGAGCTTTATCATCTTCTCATTAAAGCGCATTCCCTTTGCTATGAACTTATCGAGATCCGCGCCGCTTACATCTATTTTATCACCATGCAATAATTTTTTACCGAGCGTGAATATATCGTTGAATGTTAATATATCCTCATTATTTACGATGTGCATCCTCTCAAGCGAGGCTAAAAAGTCTCCTATCGTTTCTGGTGACGGCGGGACTTCTCCCTGACGCATTATAAGTGCCTGCGCTGAATTTATTGCGGACCAGTACATATCCGTTATGGCCCCTCCAATCCTTAATCTTGCAGACTCCGCATATAACTGGCTGCGAGAAAGCGAGGCGTATATCGATTCTTCAGTCGGCTTTATCTCCCCTCTGTCCAGAAGCACCTTAAGCGGTTCAAAGTAGCCAGTATCTATAAGTGGCAAACCGTACTTAAGCACGTTAACCGAAACGGGGTCGGCTGCTAGCACTCCCTTCCAAAAGGCAGTCAGTGTGACAAAATTGATGTGCAGCTTGATAGACTTCTCTTCTGCAAGTAGACTATCAACATCAGAATAAAATCCGCCCAGAAGTACCTTATTATTAAGGTCATTCATAACATCGTCCATTATTAACATTATGTCGACATCGCTTTTGTCGGTCTCCTTACCTTTGCTGAAAGAACCAAACAGCACTATCGTCTTCAACAGCTTCGGATATTTCTCAAATATTCCTTTTGCAAACTTAAATGCCGCATCATACCCCTTTATTGCTAATTTTCCTACTTCTTTATTTTCATCCATATTTAAAATAACGGTGCTCCAGAGAAGCTGCCACCTCCTCTATTGTTTTCCATGTATCCCGCACCCAGTATGGGTCCGAGACCAGTAAAGCCGGAACTAGGAAACAGATCGTTTCTTAGTCCCAAGCTTGAATAAAATGCTGATGACGAGTAATCTCCGATAAGAGATGAATAAGGCTTACCTGCATAGGCTGGTGGGCTCATGTACGGCATATCTGCTGATATCGGCGTCCCGAGATACTGCATTGATTCGGTCATCCCTGCTTCTATTCCGCCAGGACCGCCGAACACTTCCATGATTGCTGGTGCTGCTACTCCTGCATTTTGTAGTGTCTCAAATATCTCCTTCACTGGCGTAGTTCCCTCTCCAAGCGGGAGGTGCGCGTCTATGTCTCCCATGTTATCATTCAAGTGATATCTCTTTACAAATTCAGATATATTTGGCATGAATATCGTGTTTCCGTGCTCATCCTTTACTTTATTGCCTTCTGTTAGCATCTTAGTTATATCGGTATCCTTTAATCCATATGATTTGAAAATGTTTAGGTGCCCTACATCAAGATTTACGCCTATCATGTCCTCGCTTAGTTTTCTGGCATCGCTCTCATGCATCCCCTGCTTTACTTCTTCTTCTACGAAAAGCTGCCTAGCTCTTGCGACCGCCTCTGCAACATCGCGGGGTCTACTAAGAGACATATCTGGAGTCATCGTATTTTCCACCAAAATCATCGGCTGTGTCTTTGTCTTCAGCGATAATAGTGCAGCGTCCTTTATCCCTTCCGCCGCTAACATTGGTGCCTTCTCATCAAATCTTGAAAAGCGAGTTTCTATTCGTCCTATTGCATTGTCCAGAAGCTCTCTCTGGACGTTTAAATCCTTCTCCATCTGGTCAAAGGTAGTCTTTCTCTTTGATAGTTCATCAATCTTCTGCAGCTCACCATTTGCAGAAGCCATCGCTAATTCATTTGCTAAGTCCATCTTTTGCATCTCCAGATTACGCTTGCTGACCTCCAGACTGACTCTTTTTTGATTTAGGTCCATCCTAGTCTGATCCTTATAGAACTCCAGCGCCGCCGAAGGTGAAAGTGTCATTCCCTTACCATCTTCCGTGGGAGTTATACCAAATTTTAACTTATTGTAAGTTTCTTCACCATAGACACGCTTAAAATCGCCCGGCACCATTGCTATCCTCTCTCTGCCGACGCTCATCGCTTTCTCTTCTTCATTGTCGTATACAGAAAGGCGTTTATTTGGATCCGGATTACCCAAATGATCCGATGCGGCGTGGAATATTATTGGCATGTGTTCTCTCCCCATCCTCTTGCTTACGTCATCCGCGAAATTTATTGCAGACTTCATCTCATTGCGCATCTGTTCCTGGTACTCTTCCTCTTTTTTAAGGCTACGAGGATCGGGGTTTATACCAGAAAAGTTTATAGACCAGGGAGCATGCACACTAAGATCCATATCATTTGTTTTTGCAAGGTTCCCTATAGATTCCCGCTCCGTGCGTGTTATCCTGTTGGCAGGGGTACCCTCACCGGTATAACCATACAGACTCGCAAGGTCAATTTCGACCATCTTAGCGCCGGTCCTTAACAGTCTTGAAAACTCAGCTAGCTGGTTTCTCTCCCCGATAGAGATTCCTAAGGCTTGCTGTCTGAAGGCGTCATTGAATTTATTATCGATTTGATAATCTGTCATAATTATTCTATGGTGGTTTCAAGTATATTAATTCATCTTTAAAAACGTCCTACACTAAATAATTCTGGAGTGACATATTTTAGGATCGGCGGGCTTATCTGTCATGTATACATGATACCCCCCTTCCGTTGTTTCCTTTATTTCAAATTTTTCACCTAATACAGATTCGTGTACGGATTTTACGTAAGGACTCATTTTTAGTAAGCCATTTTTCTTCACTAAGAAAAGCGGCCTATCGAGATGATATTGTATGTGTACTACTGTTCCCCCTTTGAAGATTTTAGACGAGGCAATGTAAGAGAGTAACCAAGAAGAGTCATAGTCATTTAACCACGCGGAGAATGGTGCGTTAGAAAGGTAGACATAGTATCTACCGGCATCTTTTCCCGTAAGTCTTTGAAGGTATTCAACTATGTCTGCTCGGTGCAGATAGAATCTTGCGCTGTGCAAAGAGTCCTCCGGTTTTGGTAGGTTTCGATAGTTGCATCTAAAATTGGTCGAACACATCCATTCTATAGCCAACTTTTCTTCCAATTTCTTACGTCTGTCCCTAAAGTCATCTACTGCATTTATTTCGTCAATAAGATCCATGAACACTTTTAACTGTGCTCCGTTATTGTCTATTACATCAATTCTTTTAATGTTATTGCCTTTTCTTAGGTATTGGTATAAACCAAGGACATGTACGCCGTCGCCGCATAACATTATCGCCTTGTTTATGCCACGATACTTCTTCAGAGCATATAATACAGAGGGAGAATAAACTTCATTACAAGCAAAAAACTGGGCATGTTCCCCTTGCTGCACTGTCTGTTCATCAAATATATAAGATAAATCTTTTTTTTGCGTAATATATCACTTATCTCCCATAATTTCCTTTATACGCATAGTTTTACAATATCCTGTAAAATGAAACTTCGACTTTTTCCGCTAATTTTTTAACCCAATCCATTCATCCAAATAATCTACACAAGGACCATGGGCTTCTATCAGCTTACCATGTCGCCTGCTTAAGCCGTCTCTAACCTTCTCGAGAGTGCATTCGAGGAATGGATTAAAAACGTGTATGCCTCCTTTTTATTACCAATGAATAGAAGACTGTTGATATATAAGGCTTTCTATTATAAAGTGGTGAATAAAATTATTCAAATAATACACTCTTAAACTATATAAGGTCTGTACAATTCCGTAACTAACATCAACTGATATGGCAAAATCAATAAGAAAATGATGTTTACTGGAGGAGATATGTGGAGGATTAATCTTTAATTTTCTTAAATAATATATTACTTGTATGAGAATAGCCGTAATAAGGGAAAAAGAATGCGAAGCTCCGGATAACTGCAATTATATTTGTGCAGAAGTATGCCCGGTTG
>JAJZNV010000011.1 GCA_021852265.1 Nanobdellota archaeon | reverse complement strand
GCGTAAAACGCAGTCTATCTAAAAATTTAATTCAGTGTTTCCCGAGTGCCTTTTGAGCTTCCTGTAGTTTTTTTGTAAGCTCATCTACTGATTTATTCACATTTTTTAATCTAAATTCTAATATCTCCGATTTCTCCTTGAGAGCAGACATCAGATCCTTCTTATCCTTGCTCACAAGAACCTGACCAACAAGTTCAAAAAGTTTTTCGTTTTCAGGGTTTTTTTCTACCTCTTCAATTGTCCGAGTTATCTCATTGTACTGCAGCTGCAAGGTTTGCTTCTGTGACATTTCTAGTTGTAGTTGTTGTCTTAATGTATCGTAATCTTCTTCGTTCATAACTTATCCACTTCTTTAAGCATTTTTATCGTATTAAGGTAATTATCAATTACAATACGCAATATGTTAATATCTTTAGCGTCTATGTCTATATATAAATTTTTATCATCCCTTTTTGTGGATACCGAGACTCTAGCGTTAGATCTGATACCATCAAATAATGCCTTTTCAAATGCATTCAAAGAACGTTCACTCGCTTTAAAATGCAGCCTTGCGCCTATCGCAACACCGTCATCTGGCTCTGACATGATGCCCGCCTTCTGGGCGCTTTTTTATAAGTACTCTGCCACCACAGTATGGGCACCTAATAAGCTCTTTTATTTCAGTTGCATCAACAGTTGCACCGCAGGAAAAACAAGCGTATTTTGTCATAATGCCTTTATAGACAGCGAATAAGCGTTGTCAGCAATCTCTAAATCACAGCGTTTACATCTCCAAACCCCACTGTATAACCTCTTCATAGCAGTTTTCTTACATCTTGGACATTTATATTTTTGTGTACGCATTTTTCGTATATCATCTAACCGATTTCTTACACCTACTCCGTACCTAGCAGTTCTCATATCTCTTCTCTTTATTTTTCTTGGTATTTAAACGTTTTTTAGTTTGGACGAACGGTGCGTCCATTTCATTATTTTTCGTAATTTTCAGCATTAGCATAACTTTATAACGTAGCAGTGAGAATTAGAAACATGGGGTTCACGGATGAATTAGTGTTCTATCTGTTTACACTTGCATTTGCCGCATTCACACTCGCTTATTTAATGACGGATGCGTATTTTGCATACCGCGAAGATAAGATGGATATAAAGAACTCCCTAAACAGCCTGTCTATTCCTATCATGCTAATAGGCGCATACTTACTCGTAGTAGGCGTAGTTTCACAATTTACATGGTTCTTGCCAGGAGCATACGACATACTTTTCTTTGATCCGATAGTTGCTTTCGGGCTTGTATTAGTTGCCGGTGCCGTTGCGATAAGATACAACGTAAAATTAAGATACGTAGGATTTTTATCACTGCTGTTCGGTGCAATGGCAATATGGTACGGCATTTCTGGATATAATTTAGGGTTGACTAAAGCCCCCTTGGAATTTCTGGCGCTGTTTACCTTATTTGGGGCCGCGGGCATAATGACGTTTCCCGCTACATTGATAGTTGACAATTTCCCGAGGCGTAAACTAGAGATGCCAATGAGTTGGAATACCGCTTTGGCGATACTTTGGATACTTTTGATATTAGCTGGAATCGCGGCAGCAGCAATAGGTGCTATAGCATTGCCAGCACATCTAGCAACACCGCCATAATCGGAGAACACCATTAAGGCTAGTTGGATGTACGATTTTCATATACTTCTCAGTTTGATTCTAAATGCATTTATACTACTGTATAAAATATAATGAAATGAGGGTCCACACATTACTTTTTTTAGTTGTTGTTTTGATATTTTCTATAGGCATAAGTAACGCGTCTACAAACAGCAACTTTGCTCTGCCGCAGGGAATAAACAATACTGGTACCGCATTTGTTAATATAACCGATAGCATAAGCCAATCGTCACAGACGATTTCAGTGTCAAACGTAGAGTACACATTTATGTATGTCGGTTCCGGAACGTTGAATCTAACGATTCCAAATTATGTTTATGGTGTATCACTTACCCTAGATGGCCAACCCTACATATTTAGTCAGGTCTTAAATTCACAGTGCAGCAGCTTTGCACAAAACACAGCACTAGGTTGTATAAATATTGTGATACCTAACGTAAAAAGTAACGAGATATTCACTCTTGCTTACTCCTATGATACAAATTTTGCTGCAGGTAGCAGCGTATTTAACTCAACCTTTGTATTCATCCCATTTGCGCCTACAGAGCTTAAGATGATAACAGTACTTCCCCAGGGAGCATTTCTCCCTCCAAATAGGTACGCTATACCAAACCCTGCAGTTTTTTCCACTAATGGCCAGAATATCGCAGTGACTTGGTCACTTTTTCAGAATACTGCAGGAGCGGTATTACCCTTTATAGTTTCATATGAATCGACGTTCCCTACTCAGACTAATTACAATTCATACATTTTGGCTGCCATAATAATAATGGGGATAATATTGATACTGCTAAGTATACGCCACTATAAGCAACCCGAGAAGACACCTACTAATAGAAAAAAGATAAACCCCTTTAAATCGATATTAAATGCAGATGAGAAACGGATACTCGATACGCTTAAACGCGGGAAGTTCATTGCACAAAATGATTTAATTCATATAACCGGCTTTTCTAAAGCCAAAATAAGTAAGATAATCTCAAAACTAAGCCGTTATAAGTTAGTAAGGGTTCAGGTAGAAGGAAAATACAATCGAATTAAAAGACTATAAAATATATGTTAAATAAACTAAAAGGTTACAGAGTAGAACGGAAAGTTAAATTGCTTCTGATGCAGCACGGGTGGAAAGTAGTTAGAGCCGGAGGAAGCTTAGGCGAATATGACTTGATTGCATTCAAGAGGGGGAAGGTTCTGTTTTTCCAAATAAAATCTACAGCAAAAGAAAAGTTTTATTATTACGGATATTCAGAGACGGAATATGAGGGGTTTCCATTTAAATTGGTCGTCGATTTCGGCAGCGGTATTATGCGCGTTTTGCCCCCTGTGAAATCGGTGGCAAAAGAGGATGGAGAGGATTTCTTACAATTTCTCGGTCGTCAGGTGCCTTAAAATGGTTTCCGATAGTTTCACTGGAGTTTTTTAATACCTTCAAAACCGATTAATTATCATATTAAAGATGGTTTTTGTGATACTCGGACACAAAAGCCATCTTTAACTTTAATTATTCTTTGAAACTAATAGATTAACTGTGTTATTATGACACTTCTATAACGCTAAAAACCCAAAACCAGCCCCTACAAAAATGCACTTAGTGCTATAATCGCACCAACAAAAACGACACCGAATATGAGAACGAACTCTGGCTTTATTGTAATCTTACTTTTATATTCTGAATAGTACTGTACCAGCCCGCCAAATGATGAGGGCATTCTCGCTTGACCTTTCTTGTTAAACATAGTTATCAGAGTACTACACTACTTTATTATTAAAGCTTTCTATGTGTGTGATCTCTCTTAATTTTGGCACGGACGCTTGATACACACCTTTTCCTTCAGGACTTGGATATCCTATTGGAATCACTCCGCGAATTATATATCTTGCAGGAACTTCCAGAAGTTTTTTTATTGCATCTTGCTGTACTGTGGCTATCCAAGCGCTTCCCAGCCCCTGCTCGGCAGCGTATAGCAATATATTCTCAATCGCTAGGGCGGCATTCTCAACACAGAATACGCTTTCGCCCTCATCTCCGAACACCGTTTTTAGTTTCTCCGGATCGCAGAAAATAACTATTATGAAAGGGGCAGTGTCAATGTTTGGTGTTAAACATATCTGGCTTAACTGATATTTTTTATCCTTGTTCGAGACTGCTATGAATTCGTATTCATGTATTCCACCTGCCGTCGGTGCAAGTCTCGCAGCATCTAATAATCCAATTATTGTATCCTCCTTTATGGGTTTATCTGAAAATGAATATACTGTCTTTCGGTTTTTAATCAAATCGTATACTCCCATGCTTATACTAAGAACGTCACTAATTTATAGATTTAAAGGAAGATAAAAGTATTACTTTCGAGAGTTATACCCTAAGAGTAATTTTCTAGCACTTCAGCCACGATTTTCGCCTTTCCCCCAGTTGACTCTGCTAATACCTCCTCACAGACCAAGCACTTAACCGTAGAGGCTGCTTTGATGAAGATTACCTGTTCATTCTTACATTTTTGACATCTTACTTTTGAGAAATTGCTTTCAGCCGGCTTGAATATTATTTCATCCATATTTATTTTATTTCTATTTTTTTGGCCTTGTTACCCCTACTTTGCGTGGTCATCTTATTACACTTTGTGCATTTATATCTTATATCGTATCTTTTAGCCTGCTTTACACCCATACGCTTTGCGTGCTCAAACATCGGATATGGTGTACTTCCGTAACCATGCTCAATATTATGGAGCTTCCG
Organism: Nanobdellota archaeon; assembly: GCA_021852265.1. Lineage (GTDB taxonomy): Archaea > Nanobdellota > Nanobdellia > Parvarchaeales > Parvarchaeaceae > Parvarchaeum. The sequence goes on along the minus strand of JAJZNV010000011.1, from coordinate 16,798 downwards.
ACGGCTGCCCGCAGTCATGGTGCCTCTCTGCCCACCCTTTACCTGCACGACCTTTTGCAACGTGTGCATCTTACAATATGGGCAGTATCTTTTGACCTGGGATGGGAATTTCATTCATTTTAATAAAATCGCTTAATATTTAACCCTTTTGTAAGCAGAAATTCATTAATAATCGAGATAAACTCACTTCTTTTGTGTTTGCAACAGAATTTAAATTCAAATTACTTAATGTTTTAATGAAAGGATACGCCACATTTCTGATTTTTATCACGTTATTATTGGCGACAAGCGTTTCACATGCAGCAATAAATTTAAATATGAACTCCGTGCCATTCCAGGGAAATGGCTGTCCGGATCTTACTCCCGCACAATTGCAAACAGCTTATGGGTTTACACAGTTATACTCGAACGGAATAAATGGCAGTAACGAAAACATAGCGATAATAGTCTCAAGCGGAGACCCGCGGTTAATATCAGACGTAAATACCTTTAGTTCTGCATACAATCTTCCATCCATGTCACTAGGGAAGAATATCTTTGTAGAAACGCCGTTTGGTTCACCTTCCTCATATTCCGAGAACTGGAGCGCAGAAACTGCACTTGATGTTGAGACGGTGCATTCGCTTGCGCCATCAGCAAATATATACGTTGTAGTTTCTCCGAATGATAGTTTTTTGTTTAACGTTACGCAATATGCAGTGCAAAACCTTCCCGTAAGCACGATCTCTATAAGTTGGGGTGCTAGCGAAACCACATACTCGCAGCAGGAGATAACTCAACTGGACAGTATATTTTACCTCGCCGCTCAAAAAAGAATAGGCGTATTTGTCGCCAGCGGGGATTCCGGTGCATATAACTCTTTGAGTTCGCTGAACGTAAATTATCCTGCATCCAGCCCGTCTGTCATTGCAGTCGGGGGCACACAGTTGTCTGTAGGATTTAATGGTGCGTATAGTGGCGAAACTGCATGGGACGGGAGTGGTGGCGGGGAAAGTCAATTCTTTCAAAAACCGGCAGTGCAACCAAATCTTAGTAGTAACAGGATGATACCAGATGTTTCTTTTAATGCAGGCACGCCGATATGTGCTTATGTTAACTCAACCTGGAGAGGGTATTATGGTACAAGCGTAGCGGCGCCGTCATGGGCAGCTATAAATGCCCTGGTAAACCAAAAAACGTCTGGGGAAGGAGCGCTGTCTTTAAATAGCCTTTACAGAACTTATTATGCAGACGGTTCACTCGGATTCAATCTTATATCCAGTGGGAACAACGGCTATTACTATGCAAATGGGACTTATAATATGGCGGTCGGCATCGGAAGCCCTAAAGTTTATCAGCTGTTACAACTATTGTCAGCAAATTATCAAAAGATAATTTTTAACTCTACAGGCACCAACGTTATTTTCAATATAGATGGCATTAATTATACTGCCCCCGTAACACTAAACTTCAGTTATGGTGCTGACGTCGTATTAAAAGCGTATGCACTGAGCAATTCTAAGACGGTGCATTATGCCTTTGGCCACTATTCAGGTTATATAAACTCAAGTAACCTAACAACGGTTTTCCCAGTTCTTGGAAGTGGATACATAACCGCAAATTTTAAGACCGAATTTAGGACCTTACAGTATGATGTTAACGGGTACCAGAACACAAGTCAGTTTCTGAGCAGTGGATCCACACTTAATGTAAATTCTTCTTTAAGGCGTATCTATGGAAATTTTAGTTATTCACTAGTCGGTTTTAAATTTGATAACGGCCCGATAATACACAAGGCGAATAACAATTTTATTGTAGCATCACCTATAAACATAACATTCATTTGGTTAAAGAGTCCTCTCTCTAAATTCAATTTCTTGAATGCTCCATCAAATGCGACGGTAGCAGTTTCGTATATCGACTATATTCCGCTATCAAATATGACCTCCGTATACTCCTCGATTGTGAGTAATGGTGAGTGGGTTCCTGTAGTTAAGGGGTCAGCGCTGAATTACAGCACTATACCAGATTATGTCGGCGGATACAGGTATATAGTGAATAATTCGGAGGGCATTTCATCAACATTAATCCAACCGATTTTCATAAAAGAATCTAGATATAATATCCGTTTTCTGTCAAGTTCCGGACAACTGATTTATCCAACCCGGATTTATACAAGAAGCAATGGGATACGTGATAGCTTCCCTAATTCAACGGTATGGGCACCAGTAAATGAGGACTTTTACATCACAGGAACGGTCTTTCAAGGTAACGGTTTCAATATCCTAAAAGAACCGATACTTCTGCATTTCAACGGCACTGCTACTTATACAATACCTCTACCAATCGGAGATATAGCAGTTTCGGTTAGTCTCTACCTAGGAATACCTGTAATTTCTGCGAATGTAAAATTTGAATATGGTAATTTGTCGCTTTCAAATTCTACCAGCATAAGCGGAACAACTACATTCTATGATGTGCCTGACACTAACTATAATTTAACTGTAAATGCGTACGGTGCGACTTATGATTATGGTGCCTTAGCAGGGACACAGCAGACTCTTGAAGTTACACCTCTCTTATATCAGACATATCTTATGGGTCTTTTAGTAGGTGTAATCCTGCTTGCATTTGTTTTGTATGAGATACGAATACGGAAATCACATAGACCTGTGTAAACGGATATTTATAATAAAAACTAATAAGAACACTATGCAGGGCTTGCGATAGTAAATGGAAACGAAAGCGAAGGATTACACAGTATCCAGAGAGGAAGGTGAAATAGTACTGACTTACAAAGTGCCTTTAAGTGTTCTATACCCAAATCCGGAAGACAGTGAGGACATGTTTGAGAAGGTAATCAGTGCAATTGTAGAGTCCGGTTCAATAACCTCCTTAGTTATAGTAAGTGATAGAAACTACGTTTATGTTAAGGATGCAGTCGACCTTCTGAACGATATAGCTGATAAATATAAACTGATATTTGAATCCGACATAGTAACTCCATTTGATCAAGAAACACAAAGAAGTTTTCCAGACGAAGTATCACTCTTTAATTACATTTTGTTTGATAGAATAAAGCGGGATCCGATAGGGGCATATGTTTTTGGTATACGTGCAGAGCGTGAAATAAAGGTAAAAGCAAAAGCAAACCCATCTTCAAATTTGGATCTATTGATTAAAAAATTCGATGATTTAATGGTGATACTTGCTTCTATGAAGATAGTCAGTAGCAGTGCTACATTTATTCTTGGATACAAGATAGGGGATAGAACACCATACAAATCACTTTTTAAACCATTGATACGGCCAAACTTTACGTATACACGTATAATGTCAGAGCCGCCTATTTCGGCAATAGAAGTTGAGACCTACAAAATAGAGAGTGAAAGTGATACAGAAGTGACGATATACAAAGTACCAGGGGTTTCGCAATATCTTTACCACCTCTCCCCCCCAGAACTGCTCCTTAATGTGGATGAGTACAATATACTGGACCAGATAAGAACTGCACTGATAGATTACAAGCCACAGGAAGCAGAGTTTACAGATCCGATACGGATGCGGGAAATATTTTATAACATTGGGAAAGACATGATTGAGGAGTTGAACGAAAAAAACAAATACAATCTGCAGTTCAAGGACATCGATAAACTCGCAAAAATCCTTGTGAGGTTGACCGTAGGTTTTGGAATGACAGAAGTAATACTAGCAGATGAAAAAGTTGAAGACGTTTATATAAATGCCCCAGTGAGTAAATCTCCGATTTTTGTTAAGCATTCTAATTATGGTGAATGTTCTACCAATATAATTCCAAATGCAAAAGAAGTAGAGGCATGGTCCTCCCGGTTTAGGTTAATGTCTGGAAGGCCATTAGATGAGGGGCATCCGGTTTTGGATACCGAACTAATAACGCGGACGATCCGATCAAGAGTCGCAATGGCACAGCGCCCATTATCTACCGCAGGTCTAAGTATCGCATTTAGGCGCCACAGAGAATCTCCGTGGACAATCCCTCTGTTTATAAGTAATAAGATGTTGTCTCCGTTCTCTGCCGGCCTTCTTTGGTTTTTAGTAGAGGGGGCAAGAACGATTCTGATAAGCGGTACTCGTGGCGCAGGAAAGACTTCCCTTCTTACAGCACTTATGCTGCTATTGATGAAGAAATATAGAATAATCACGGTCGAGGATACACTTGAGATACCAACTGATGCATTAAACAGTCTTGGATACGACATATTACCGCTGAAAGTGCAGAGTGCAATAACCGGTGAAAAATCTGAGATGTCTGCAGAGGAAGGTATACGAACTACGTTAAGGTTAGGAGACAGTTCGTTGGTCGTCGGTGAGGTTAGAAGTACTGAAGCTAAGGCGCTTTATGAAGCAATGAGAGTCGGAGCGCTGTCAAATGTAGTAATGGGTACAATACATGGTGAGAATCCGTATGGCGTTTTTGATAGAGTAGTTAATGATCTTGGAGTACCGAGAACTAGTTTTAAAGCCACAGATATAATCCTCTCTGTCAATAAAATAAAAACAATGGATAGATTAACCGAACGAAGGAGAATCCTGAATATAACCGAAGTAAGAAAGGACTGGACAGAAGATCCAAAGTATGAGAATGGTTTCATCGATTTGGTGTCATATGATATAAATAATGATGAGTTGGTTCCGACAAATGACCTTCTCGAAGGGAACAGCTATGTTGTAAAAGAGATAGCCTCTAGTGTAGAAGGGTGGGCAGGAAACTGGGATGCAGTCTTAGACAATATACAGGCACGTGGAGAAATTTTAAGGATGATTGTTGATTATTCTGAAAAGGTTAATGATCCATCCATTCTGGAAGCAAAGTTTACATCTTTGGCAGTAGACCAATATTACGATATTGTAAGTAAGCTTAAAGAAGAGTCCAATAAACCGCCAGAAGGTAGCAAGGTAATAAAGGCTTTTGATTTATGGTTGAAAGGAAGGAAGTGAAGATAAGCAAGTCAGACGCAAAAGAATTAGTAGAAAAATATTACGTCGGTGCAGAGCTTGTGCCACACGAACTTTATAGTAAAGATACAAAGGTCCGTGAAGAGTTAAAATCAATAGAGTACAAGGTCTTCAAGGAGAAAAATCCAACTTTTCTTACAAGGTTAATCGTTTTTGGTTCTTCTACAATAGGAAAAGTTATACAGTTTAGTATTAATAAAGAAGAAGAAAAGAAGACGAACACTCTTCTTTATTTACTTGGTTTTGATTTCGATGCTAAACAGCTTTATGGGTTTTCTGTATTTGTGTTGGTTGCAGGATTCCTCCTCGGTATACTCTTGATGCTGTTGGGGCTCATTCTGCCCGGGTTATTGATCATAATCTTGGGAGTTGTAGGATTTTTCTTGGTACAGTATTTTCCAAAACAACAAATGGAGATACGGCTGAGCAAGTCATCTAGCGATTTGGTGACGTTTATACTATACCTTATAATCTATATGAGACAGACTCCAAATCTGGAGGCTGCCGTGCAATTTGCTTCAGATAATTTAAATACTTACCTTGCGTTTGATCTTAAAAAATTAATCTGGGATACCGCTGCTAGAAAATATGTTAACATAAAAGAAGCGCTGGATGCATATGCCCAGCGCTGGGCAAAGACCAGTCCTGCATTTACCGATGCACTGTTCCTTGTAGAAAGCTCAGTTTTACAGGAAATCGAAGAAAATCGTCTGGCCCTTTTGGATGAAGCTTCTCAGAGAATACTTAGCGGGACATTCGAGTCCATGACCGAATACGCTTCGACTCTAAAAGAACCCCTAAATACTGTTTATATGCTGGGAATGGTTTTGCCCGTTCTCGGATTAGTTTTAGCCCCGATGATGATGGCATTTGTTGCAGTGCCAGATTTCGGGCTTTTATTGGCGTTGATGTATGATATTGCACTGCCTCTTATGGTATATTTCCTTATACACCAAAAATTAGTCCAAAGACCTGCCGGCTTTGCCGCACCAGACCTATCAATGGTTCCAGGGCTACCTAAGATTGGAAGCTTCTACTTAAAGGTAGGCGGTGCGAAAATACATATTAATGCGATTATACCTGCAGCACTAGTTTTCGGATTTTTCCTGTTTTTAGTTTATCTATTGTTGCCATATATGTTTATTTTCGGGCCAATGCAGATATACGTGTCAATGTTGATAACCGCAGGGATAGGCTTTGCATTCTTTGTTTACTTTAAGTTGTCAGTATTCCAGTTAGAGGAGACAGAAGATGAGCTCATCAGGATTCAGAATTCGTTCAGCTCCGCACTTTTTCAAATGGGCTCTTTTTTAGCACAGGGCTTCCCACCCGAAACAACAATAATAAAAGTAAAAGAGACAATGAAAAATACGCCACTTGCAGACTTCTTTAATGTGACAGTAAATAACATAAAAAATCTTGGCATGTCTCTAAATGAGGCATTCTTCAACAAGGCGTACGGATCATTGAAATTTTTCCCCTCTCCTATGCTTATGGCAGGGATACGAGTTTTTATAGAAGCAGCTAAAAAAAGTGTAGGTAATGCCTCAGCAGCAACCCTGTATGTCTCTAAACATCTGTCTAATCTTAGGAGAATAGATGGACAGGTAAAGTCACTATTGGAGGAGGTCACATCAGGGATGCGTGTTGAAGTTGGTCTGCTTAGTCCTGTGATGGCAGGTATAGTCGTTGGCCTGACGACATTAATCGGAACTGTGTTACGGTCGCTCTCAGGTAGTATAAATACAGTACAGAATAGTGTTGTTGGTTCTGCAGGAACTGGGAGCAGCATAAGCTCCGTCGTCCCATTTGCCTTTAGTCTGTTTAATCTAAGTGGTGGTCAAATACCGCTTTACACATTTCAGATAATAATAGGTATATACCTTATTACACTAAGCATAATAATAGGCTATGCAATATCAAATATATCTCAGCCGGGAGATAGAATAGTTCTTAGGAAAAACATAGCATCTATCCTATTAACTTCAATGGCAATTTACCTTGTTATTGCTTTTATAGTGACACTCGTTTTCGGCTCGATAGGTGGATTAGTTCTAGGTGCAACCCATCTTGTATAATAATCAATAATAACCAGACAGCATTTGCGGCATACAAAACCTTATATTTAATAAATTCGAACACTAACTATGCCATACATACCTCAAGCAGATCGACCAAGGTTGGATATAAAGGTGAATGAACTAGCTGAAGAGATAGCTTCGGAACTAGTAAAAATAAATGGGACGGGGGAAATAGCAACTTTCTATGAGAAAAGTTTTCTAGCGATTTATGATATTCTCTATGACTTGGAGACAAATAAGAAAGTCAAATTAGACTCAAAAGCAAAATTATTAGCAAACGAGATGTTTGATATATCAAAAGCAAGAGATCATAGGCCGTCTTGGCTGGGAGAAATGAACTATTCAATAACACGCCTGATTCAGATAGTCCCTAGAAAAATGGTTGAGAAAGGGGCCTGGAAAGAAGAATTTAGGTACTGGCTGTTTGCACAAACGGTAGGGGCTCTCGAAAGAGCAGCCTTGGAAATAAACAAGAAGAAGATAGACGAAAAACTTACATACATTCTTAATGGTATGGTAGGCTCACTTTTTGATATAAAAGATGAATATAAGAGGCGCGTTAACACCGCATATGAAGCTCTGCAGATACGCAAATCCGGTGATTGTTATGATGCACCATACCATACAGAACTCGAAGACATAAAGAATAGCAACGGAGATACGGCCGGCTATAGAGAGATAATGAAAGATTTTAGAAAGGTTAAGACTGAGGATAAAAAAATAGAGTAAAATTTTAACTCTTCTTTTTCTTCTCATTTAATGCTATAATATCAATAACAAGTTTTGCAGCAAGGATCTCTGTAATATTATTATCCGCTATTGGTCTTGTTTCCGTTACGTCAAATCCCACTAGTTCAGCAGAGGCTACGATAGTTTCCAAGATTTTCTTAACTGTAGAATATGAAAGCCCTCCGGGTTGCGGAGTGCCGACTCCAGGCGCAAATGCAGGATCAAATACGTCCATATCAATACTTATATACACCTTCTTACCAGTCAATGCACTTTTTAATCCGATAGCATTGGGCTCGAGTGAGTCATTAGAATACACTACCTGAATCTTGCTCTTCTCAAGCTCTGCTTTGTCTTCTAAACTAAGACTTCTGATGCCAATAAGTATCGCCTTGTTCTTTTTGCTAATCAAGCGCGCGTTACTGGCGTGATTTATGGGTGAACTTAAGACGTCCTTCTTGAAATCCGCATGAGCATCGAATATCACAAAAATGACGTCGCCATCAAATGCTAATGATGCCCCATAAGTGATTGTATGCTCTCCCCCCAGCAATATTGGAAACTTGCCTTCAATCAGAACATCAGAAACAGTTTTTCTGACTATTTCAATGGCTTTGCTAGGTTCAGGCGGGATTTCCAGCTCGCCGGCAGTAAAAGCTACATTTCTAACCTCAAAATCCATCTCGCTATCATAGTTTTCCAGGGACCTTGATGCTTCTATCACAGACCGTGGGCCAAACTTCGTACCTTTTAAATATGTAGTCGTTATGTCCATTGGTACCGGTAAGATGACATACTTCGCCTTTTTGAAGTCTATAACCTCTTCCAGAAAAGAATCCGTTCCTTCATACAATAACATATTATTTTAATTCGACTCGCTTTTGGTTCTTAAACATTTCAATTATCTCTTTAGAGGTATTCACATCTTCTACACGTTTATCGGTTCTTATAAATGATACCGCACGAGGAAATCTTAATGCATATCCGACTCCTTTCTCCATCCCGCAGGTGTGCATCGGACTACGGGTTATCTCATCGGCCTTTACAGTTATTACGTACGCTGGCGCCACCCAAACATCAGGCACCATAATCGATTCTACACGTGCAGGCTTATGTGGTACTTTTACATCATCAAGCATTTTTCTAAGTTCTTTGAACTGGTTTTCAGAAAAGCCAGACCCCACTTTTGTGATGGTTTCAAATATATCTTTGCTCTTGTTATAAACTCCACCTAGAACTGCACCTATACCGAAGTCCGCCCGCATGCCCTTACCTCTGAAATAACCCAGTATCACGATGTCGATAGTATCATTGAGTTGGGATTTATATGACCGTTTTATTTTTATCCAGTTAAAATTCCTGGCACCCGCAGAGTAGGGCGCATCTAATTTCTTGGCCACGACGCCTTCCAATCCGGATCCAACAGTGTCTTCAAAAAACTTGGTTAATTCCGCGGCACTATCAGTTATTATAAACTTAGATTTTGATATGGTAGACTCCTCTTCAAACGTCTTGTCCACAATGTCTCGCCGTTTTCTGTATGAATCCTGCATTAAGTCCTGCTCATCCAATAGCATTATGTCAAACACGAATAACCTTAGCGGAAAACTCTCAGATACTTCTTCAATATTGTGTTTTCGTTTCCTCTGTATTGTTATTTGGAATGGATACAGCGTATTTGTATCCTCATCGTATGTAAGCGCTTCTCCATCAAATATCATCTTTTTGTGTTTTAATTTTTTAACAGCGTCCACAATTTCTGGCATAAAATGCGTTATATCTTCTAGATTTCTGGAGAAAACTTTCACATCGTCCCCATCTTTATGGACTTGTGCTCTAAACCCATCAAATTTTTGGTCTACCGCACATTTTCCCAATCGTTTTATTATTTCCTCTGCATCTGGAAGACGTTCCGCTAAGGCAGGTCGTATAGGTCTCATTACTTCTACATGGAATTTCTTAATCCCAGAGTCCCCCTTGTCATAAAAAACTTCTGCAACGTGTCCTAAGTCCGAGCACAGGTTGAAAGCCCTTTCCAATTCGGATTTAAAATTTCTACTACCAGTCTTTGCCTTCGAGAGCGCCTCCATTATTGTGGCTTCTCCTACCCCGAGTCTTAATTTACCCATAATAAACCGTATTAGGTACCTGGATTCAAGCGGGGAAATCTTTTTTAATAATAATGAAAGTGCGCTTATCTTGCCTTCTACACTGCCTTCACCGGATATACTGGATAGTTTAAATATATCATCATAGACTTCGGTAACTGACATCGTCGATTTTTTGTTGGTTTTATTATATTTTTCGCTGACTTCCCCCAAGTCTCCAACTTTTTTGTTTTCCGATTTAACAGTTTCTAGATTGACACCATAAGCATCAGATATCGCCTTTTCGACTATTCTGTCTGCTATCCCTAATTGGACGTTAAAAAATGGGGGTAGTAATTCTTCCTGGAGCAAGTACACCGTTTTTGCAATATCGGTTTTCTCGGCCTTCGAGAACGCCTCGGAGAGAATATCAAACATTTCGAGTCTTTTTGTAGTTGCCTCGAGGCGCTTGAAATATTCTGTTAACTCCTCGAATCTCATAGATTGTTCATGTCATGCCGCAATTAATATATAACTTAATTTAAATTAAGCAAAAAAGAAAAAAAATAAGAAGCTTTATCTAAGCGCAGCAGCCACAAGCGCAACCACACTTTCCCTCAGTGTGCGCACAGCAGGCACAGCTACATCCGTTTGATTTTACTTTAGACTTTTTTGCCATATAATCTTATAGAGGGGGACATTAAATATCTTCTAATTTAAGCCTATATATGGTGGCATTTTATGCCCTTGCCGGGATTTGAACCCGGGTCGTCGACTCGAGAGGCCGACGTCCTTGGCCGCTAGACTACAAGGGCACCTAATTAATTGAATTCAATTAATAAATAAAATTGTTTGTACTTAAAATAAGTATATTAGTGGGAATTAAATTAGTAAGTAATGGACAGTCACTACTTGGCCGCTGTCGGAACTGTGGTCGGTACAGTCATAGGAGCAGGTATTCTAGCACTGCCGTACGCGATATCCCAAGCAGGGTTTCTTATAGGGGCCGGTTTGATTTTTTTGATTGGAGTATCCTCAATACTAATAACCATGTATACTGGAGAACTTTCATTCCGTCTTAAAAAGATACATCAGTTGCCAGCATTGATAAGTGACTATGCGGGACACCGGTTCAGGGCCATGACATTGGTGCTACAGGTGCTGATAATTGACGGGGCGATATTAGCGTATCTTATAGCGATGGGAATATCGATGAATCTGCTCTTAGGGCTGCCATACATACTATCAATACTAATAGTATTCTTATTGGCCGCGCCTGTTATTTATAAGGGCTACATTGCGGTAGAACGTGCCGAAACAGCTCTTTCGATGGTGAAACTTGCGCTCATAGTTGCAGTTTCTCTTTTAGTCGTATTTCCATTACACATTGGAAATCTATTTACTATGAAAGTGAATAATTCTCTTCAACCATTCGGTGTAATATTATTTGCTTTAATGGCGTATACAGTTGTTCCGGAAGTTAGAGAAGAGTTACACAATAACCCGAAACATTTTAATCGAGTAATCATAATCTCAATGTTAATATCAATGGCGGTGTACCTTCTTTTTGCAGCAGCGTTTATGGGTGCCTTTGGTAGCAACGTTTCCATAATAGCGACAAATTCGCTTGCATCTGGCCAGTACAGCATAATATTTTACTTACTAACAATCTTTCTAGTCATAACGCCGTATATCTCTTTAAGTCTGGTAGTTGTGGATGCGTTCAATTATGACTTTAAACTCAGAAGAGGGTATAGTTTTTGGTTGTCAGTTTTGATTCCGTTGGGCTTGGCAATTATAGGTTTTAATTTTGAACGCGTTCTTGAGGCAATTGGTGGAGTACTATTGCCAGTGCTGTCACTTCTAATTCTGTATGCTGTATACCAGGAACGTAGAAGATTTGGGAACAGCAGAAGATACCGGGCGCCCGGCGGGCTTGCGGCTATTCTATTCACTTCAGCCGTCATGGTGATAGGGTTTATCTATACCCTTTTGTATGTAGTAATATGAAGATAGTAAAACTAGATAAAAAGCAGGGTATAGTAAAAGCTATAATAAAATCTTATGATGATCTTATCATACTAAGCTATGTAATAGAAGAGGGTGACAGACTTACAGCGTATTCAAGACGAAAGATAAATGTCGGCAGTGCACAAGAAATAAAACTTGTAAAAATTGGGATAGAAGTAGAAACTGTTCGATTAACAGATACCACACTAAACGTAAGTGGAAAAATATTCGCATCTTCAGATGAAGACATACCTCTGCACAAATACCACACCATTGATTTAAGATCAAAGAACGGCTTTGTCTTATCAAAGGCTAGATTACTTTCTTTTCAGTCCCATATGCTTCTGAAATCTCAAGAACGTTCATCTAAGATACTAATTTGTGTATATGAAGAAGGTTACGCGATTTTCTATAAAATAACTAATTACTCTTTAAAAAGATTATTTGAAATAAAGGAAGCTGTGTCCGGGAAGCGCTTCAAAAATGAGAGCAGGGCTAAATTTTTCAATAGTCTAGTAACTGCCATTTTAGGGGAGTATAACAAGACAAAATGGAGCCTTGTAATTGTAGCCGGGAAAGCGATGGATAATGAAGAACTTAAGAAAACTGCACTTAAGGATACAAATATAAGTTACGAAACAGTTTCGTATGCAGATACGGGGTTAAAAGAGCTAGTTGAGAAAGATAAAATAAACACGTTGGTTAAGAATACGAAGATATCTCTACAGCGAACTCTTGTAAAGAGCTACATAAGCGAGATATCCAATGGAAATAAAGCATTTATTTATGGTCCAGAAAAAATAAAGGCCGCACTAGATGGTGCAGTTCCCGAAGAAGCAATTATAACAAGAGAGTTTGTACTAAGGTACAAAGAACTAATAGAAGAGTTGGATGAAAAAGGAACAAATATAATTTTCTTCGACGAAAAGGACGAATCTTTGGATATGTTAAGTGGATTTGGCGGCGCAATAATAAAATTGCACTAGCGGTAAATCGTCATATTTGATATAACGCACCCTTTTAAGTGGTTGGTCCCTTAAGGATAAATTCTTCTCGGTGTCCTTGGAAATGGCACACCATACATTATATGCGGTAGTTTGCATATCCACATGACCAATCTATCTACACCCAGACCGAAACCGGAGTGCGGAATGGCACCATACCTTCTTAAATCAACATACCATTTATAATTCTCCGGGTCTAGTCCCTCCTCCTTAAGCCGTTTTAGTAGGGTTTCTTTATCATCTACTCTTTGACCGCCTCCAATTATCTCACCATATCCTTCAGGTGCAAGAAGATCTGTGCACAACACATGTGTTGGGTCTTTAGGGTCTGGCTTATGATAAAACGGTTTTAGTTTCGTCGGATAATTCATTGCGAATACTGGAACATCCAGCTTAGAAGTTATAATGCGTTCTTCATCCGCTCCTAGGTCGGCACCATACTCTAGTTTCAGACCATTCTGATTGGCCAAATCGATTATGGATTCATAACTCATTCTTAGAAAAGGTTTCTCCACCGCATTTTTTAGGCTTGTTTGATCCCGCTTTAGTAATACCAACTCTTCTTGATTCTTTGCAAGGACCGTTTTAACTACATGTTTGATTAACCCCTCTGCGAGGTCCATGATGCCGGATAGGTCCGTAAAGGCGACTTCTGTTTCAGCATGCCAGAATTCGGTTAGGTGGCGCCACGTTTTGCTGTTTTCAGCCCTAAAAGAGGGTGCAACGGTGTATATTTTCCATAATGAGTTTACCATCGCTTCAGCGTATAGCTGCCAGCTCTGCGAAAGGTAGGCTTTTTTATCAAAATAATTCATTTCAAATAGAGTCGAACCTCCTTCAACGCTACCACCTACAAAAGATGGCGATTGGATCTCATAAAAACTGTTCTTTATAAAAAATTCATGTATACTTTCAAAAACTGTTGATCTTACCTTCATTATAGAAGTCACTCTGCGGCTTCTAAGCCAGAGGTGTCTGTTATCGAAAAGAAATACTTTCTTATGCCCCTTTTTAATGGGAAATGGTTCCGCCATTCCGAATATCTTTATTTCCTCAATTGTAAGTTCATATCCGCCTTCTGCTCTCGTGTCTAATTTTAGTTTTCCGGCGATTTGTACTGAAGATTCTCGAGTTATCTTCTCAACCTCTGCGAATGATTTCTCCCCTGCATGAGATACACATTGAATTACACCAGACGGGTCTCTTAACATCAGAAAAACATTATTTTTCCCCTTGCGAATATTACTTACGAATCCCTTTAAAGAAACGGACTTGTCTAGCCATTCATTATTAGTGACACCTTTTATCAACATCTCCATATTACCCTTAGAACCCTATCAGATTTAAAAGCATATTCGGAGCGAAAGAGCCAGCTCTGCTTAAGTCACGTCTATTGTTGATATTCTGCATTAAAAATGCTTAAACTTTAGCTCAGTAGGTTTTCCGTAGAATAGGTGATGTTAAGTTAACAGCTTAGAAAAACCAAAAGCTTTAAATAATGAAACACCACTCTATACTATAATTAAAACTTAAAAAGGTGATTTAAAATATGGCAGAAGTAAAACCGCACATGAACTTGATTTTTGTGGGTCATGTTGACTCAGGAAAGTCAACTACAGTAGGAAGATTGCTTTATGAAACTGGAAGTTTCAGTGAGCAGGACAAGGCTAAAATTCAAAAAGAGATAGAAACCCTTGGAAAGGTCGATTTTGAGTTCGCTTACTTCTTAGATACTTCTGGAGAAGAGAGAAAGAAAGGTGTAACAATAGACCTTAGCCATCAGAAATTTGTATCGGAAAAGTATGAATTCACTATAATCGATGCTCCAGGCCACGTCGACTTTATTAAAAATATGATTACTGGTGCTTCTGAAGCAGATGCCGCTGTTTTAGTGGTAGATGGAAAAGAAGGAGTAATGGCACAGACAAGAGAGCACACCTATCTTGTAAGGGTATTCGGTATAAAAAATCTAATGATTGCGATAAACAAGATGGACCTTTTGGGTTACGATCAGAAAAAATATGATGCCGTCAAGGAAGAAATAATGAAAGTCGTTAAAATTTCATACCCCAATGCAGAAAAATTCAATTACATACCAATATCCTCAAAGGAAGGTATAAACCTCTCCAAAAAGGCAACTGACAAGATGCCTTGGTATACAGGGCCGACTCTGTTAGATGCGCTTAATGCTTTGCCGTTGCCTGAAAGGCCGACACAATTGCCACTGAGAGTTCCTGTAGAAGATGTATATACAATACAGGGCGTAGGTACCGTACCAGTTGGTAAGGTAGTAAGTGGTATAATCAAGCCGGGCGACAAAATAGTATTCGAACCATCACATGTAAGCGGTGAAGTAAAGTCTGTTCAAATGCACTTCCAAAACCTTCCGCAGGCGGGTCCTGGAGATAACATTGGATTCAATGTTAGGGGCATAGAAAAAGAGCAGATAAAGAGAGGGGATGTCGCGGGATTAGTATCGTCTCCACCGACGGTAGTAACTGAATTTACAGGTCAGATAATTGTATTACAACATCCGACTGCGATATCTGCAGGTTACAGCCCAGTATTGCACACTCACACTGCACAGGTGCCGGTAAAGTTCAAAAAAATACTTAAGAAACTGGATCCAAAGACTGGTGCAACTTTAGAAGAGAATCCAGCGACTATAAAGCAGGGTGATGCAGCCATTGTGGTCTTTGAACCTCTTAAGCCATTGTCTTTGGAGAAAGCAGATGTAATACCTCAGCTGGCAGGATTTGTAGTAAGAGATATGGGTCTTACAATCGCAGCAGGTAGATGTACTGACTTAGTTGCGAAGAAAGAATAAGTCTAAAATTATAAGACTTGCCAGTTAGTCTCTGATTCAAGATATTGAGGAATGTCATTGCATACAAGCTTTTTTGATAGATATTTTTGGATACCTTATAGAGAAGATATGTCATGATTCATTTATACCACTGCGTTTAGATACCTTCTGGAAATTTATTGGTGAGAGGCAAGCGATATGGCACAGAAGAACAGTCGATAAATTGCCACCACCATGGACAGCCGACCAAGTACTTGGAAGGTTTCGTTTCACGAATGTGTATAGAGAATTAGATCCAGGTACCATGTATGCTATAAATAAAATTTTGGAATTGAGAGAATCTAAAGTAGATAAGATATTCAATATAATGATATATCGCCTGATAGGCCGTTCCGAAACTCACGAAGCATTAGGATTTCAAAGGTTGACAGACTTTAACTCAAAAGAAATAGAAAAAATTCTTGAGGCATTAAAAGAGAGCGGAAAACCACCATTCACCGGCGCTTATCTCGTAAGCGGATATACAATGATGGGATCACACAATAAAATAATAAACGTTGTGAAGCTGTTTTCTTGGTGGCGTGATAATTTCCAATCATTTTACAAAAGGTTATCCGAGAGTCGCTCGCCTAGTCAGGCTTGTATGGCCCTAAAATCAAACAAAGGCATTGGAAGATTTTTGTCTTATCAGGCATTTGTAGATCTTTGTTACCCACTAAAAATTTATTCTGGAAAAGCAGTGCTTCCATTTAACAATGATGAATGGGCGGAAGCTGGTCCAGGGGCACGGAGGGGAATAAAAATGCTTACAGCACCCTCTACAAGGGCGTCAGATTTAGATATTATGGTATGGCTTAGAGACAATCAGAATACTGAGTTTGAGAGATTAGGTATAAAATTTGAGTTTCTTTTTAACAATGATAAACCGATTAAGCTGTCACTCGCAAATATACAGAATTGTCTTTGTGAATTCCATAAATATATAAAGATATTAAACGGAACCGGGAGAAGCAGGAGACTTTTCACGCTAAAAAATAGTGGTTCAATACAATAAAATTAAAGCAACCCCCTCCGTCTACCCGCAAATAGTTTTTGTTTTTATAAAGA
>JAJZNV010000009.1 GCA_021852265.1 Nanobdellota archaeon | reverse complement strand
CAGTGTACAAAGGTACAAGCTTGTTTAGAGCTATTGTTGGTCCTACTGGTAAGGTCAAAGCATTGCTGTTTCCGCTAAAGCTATAGTTAAATATACTCTTAGCCGTATTCGAAAAGTTTAGGTAATAACCGCCGCCACCAACTTCTGCAGTGGTGTTATACGCTCCAAGACCAAATAAGTTCTTAGACGACCAGTTTTGTACAAAGGTTGTACTTGAAACCGACAATGATCTTAAGAACGTCCCAGACGTGTTAGTTAGGGCCGGTGCTCCAAGCGTTAAGGTAACTCCACTGACAGTGGAATGGTCCCCAGACCCAGTTAAGTTTACATAATTCGTTGCACCATTGTCCACTGAAAACTCAAGCTGTGTGTATGATGGCGAAGCAGCTACCGTTGCTAATCCCTCAAGACCAACAGTGTGTGCGCCTACTGTCAAGGTACCTGGTACCTTAATGTTCGTGTAAGTGTTCTTTACACCCATAGTATAATTGTCCTTTGTCCAATTCAATAGTGTGTGCAAAGAAGCCGTATTTGCCAAGCCGACCATCCAATTTAGACCAGTTTTGTTCAAAGGCACTATTGCTTTTGAGGCTGAGTCATTTATAGTGTAAGATGATAACCAGTACGAGCCTACTGGCAATACAACATTAAGACCATTGACGTATGCTTTCGCTGAACTTGAGAAAGAAATATTCTCTATCGAGGTATAATTGGCTGATTTTAGATTCCCTGCAATCGCCGACCAGTTCAATTCACCTAACATTGCGGTTGTAGGATTCCAGGCCAATAAAGTATCGTTGCCATTGTAAGGTGCAGTAGCCTTTGAAGTCGATGAAAAGCTTGTTGCTCCTATAACAACAGATCCTGTTGGGGAATGAGTTGCTGCTGCCGCTGCAGTTAATGCTGCCGCTATATCGATTGAACCAAGTATATCTTGTGCTGCTGCTGATGCACCAACTACAACTACAGAATTAACTGCACCGCTGCTTAGATAACTTCCAGGTAATGTACTTAGACCACTACCGAATACTGATGCCGCTCCCAACGTTGCTCCCAAGAAAAGAGCTCCAGTTGCTACAGCTGCTATTTTTTTAAGACCACTACTTATTCCTTTTACTTTCATAACACCTCACATTACTAACTCGGACTATCTCGAATAGGCATTACGCCTTAACAATTTGACAAATCTGGTATATTTAAAGGTTTCGTATTTGAGAATTAACTATCTACCAGTGAAGCTATTTATTTTTTGAGTTACCGAGCGTCTTTTTAAGTTCCTCATTTTCTTTTGAAAGAATTACTGTCTTGGCCGAAAACATTTTGATGTTGGAGTCCATCTGGTTTAGCCTGCCAGATATATCATTCAATATGCCCTGTAGATCGGCGATAGAAACCCTTACATCCCCGCCATTCATTACCTCTACGGTTGAAGGGGCGTAATCGAGGATAAAATTGAATATTGTAGTTGGATCCGACCTTACTTTAAACGTTGCGAAAGCGGAAAAGAAATCCTGCTCAACTTTTTTGGGCTCGCCGTATTCGACATCTCTTGCTTCGAGCTTTTTCCCATTCTCCTCTATGTTTGAGAGTATTTTTTTGAGCGCGTCCGTGGCGGTGTCTTTTGGCTTTGCAAGGAGTTCTATCGTGCATCTCAATTCTATTTCGTTTGCTTCCATACCGTCTGTTTTATAATTAAGTTATGTTGCACTGACTGGTTATTAAGTTTGCGCCGACCGGGATTTGAACCCGGATTAGCAACTTTTGCCATCTTATATGGGAAGCTGCTGTCATGCCATTGGACCATCGGCGCAGTTAGATTATAATGGTTTTCACAGTGTATTAATAATTATTATTGTTTACCTAAAATCCGGAAACCCCTAAACAAGTATTTAAAAGTCCGGCGTATTTAATTATATTATGTTATTTGGAAAAAAGAAGGAAACTCCTAAGAATCCGTATTATAATGGTGCTGCAAAGCAGGCAGGGGCTGCACCGGTCGTTAATGCACAGATACCTCCGCCAGCTACTATTGCCAAGGAAATGAACCAACAGCCGGGAACTAATGAAAATACCGGCCAGTTCTCAGTGCCACTTTTGCCGACTCCAGAGCCAATAACTCTGCCAAATGTAGAACAGATGCCGTTGAAAATGGGCAGCTCGCTTAATGCATTAGACATGATGAAGCTTGGATCGGAAACGAAAGCATTCGCATTCGTGAAGCTTAGCGACTTCAAGAGGATACTTGACGATATAAGATCGCTCGAAAGTAAGCTAAATGCCTCCCAGGACGAACTTGATGATTTCACAAAACTATTGAAAGAGCAGGAAGACTATCTTAACCGATATGGCATCGTACTTAAAGAACTCAGAAGAACGATAGATGAAATCGCATCCTCATTATCGCACGTAGAAGATTAGGGTATGCCCGAAACATCTGTTCCAGAACTTGTTGATATAGCCGATTTTGAAAAACTACAGCTAAAGATTGCAAAGATACTTGCTGCAGAAAGCCTGGAGAAAAGCAATAAATTGATAAAACTAACTGTTTCTACGGGAGACAAAACCAAGACGATACTGAGTGGAATACGAAAATATTACAAGCCGGAAGAACTGATCGGCAAGAAAGTCGTTATCATAGACAACCTTAAGCCTGCAAAGATGCTCGGCATAGATTCTCAGGGAATGGTTCTTGCGGCAGCGGAGAACGGGGAGAAACTGTCGCTTCTTGTTCTTGATAAGGACTTAGCTGAGGGCAGTAGCATATCCTGATTGCGTTCAGTTAAAACCAGCGTCGCTTATAGCTTTCGTCGGGCTGCCATTTATAGTGAGTATGCCTTCTGGCAGATATTTACGGAATGAGCTGGAATAAAAGCGGGAATCTATCAAGAGTATAACTGCCTTGTCATTGGATGATCTTATCCCCCTGCCGGCGGCCTGAAGCGTCTTTATCATTGAAGGGAGGACTTGTGCATACTCAAATCCGTCGGAGAACTTATTCTGGTAGTAATCCTGTATCGCCTTCAATTTTATGGATGGCGGCTCAAATGGAACGCCGACTATTGCTACCAGCCGTATTATATTGTTCTTTATCCCGATGCTCTCGGAAAAGTTGCCTCCTATCACGGCAAAAAGGCATTTGTTCGGTCTTGACAGTTCAGATATCAACGACTGTTTTTCTTCACGCTCCAGCTTTGGACGTTCCCTTATGATTTTTCCCCTGTCTTTTAGGAGCGTGTATACCGATTCCATAAAAGAATACGACGGAAAAAATATGATCATGTTATGCCTGAAGTTTTCAAGGAGATCGCTTATCCTCTCCGCTATCAATCCGAACTGATGTGAGCGGTTTGAAAACTTGGAAGTCAGGTCGGTCTCATTTATTATCAGCCTGTTTGACGCTTTTGCACTGTCTTCTATAACGATCTTTTTTGCGTCCTGTATCCCTAGCAGGTTGGCGAACATATCCATAGGTTTAAACGTACCGCTTATAAGCACGGAGGATGCGAAGGCATTTATCACCTGTTTTGAATGCACCGATGGATCCAGTGCAAAAATGTTTATTTTCACGTGCTCATTGTCCTTCGATGCGTACTGTAGATATGTCTCATCGGCTTTGAGCAAAAACGTCGCGAATCTGCCAAGCGTAAACGAGGCAGGGATGTTATACCCTCTCTCGTTTTGTTTTGTTATTGAGGCGATAGTCTCCACATCCTGACTTTTAAAAACCTGTTTAAAATCAACTTTCACTTCCGTGCTTATTCCTCTTACATTGGATATGATTAAGTCTATTTTTGATGCTATGCCCTGCTCGCCCGCAAGCACTGCCTCATTATATGCCCTCTCTAGTGTCCTTAAAGATATCGAGAATGAGCTCATGTCGATTATACGGTTGTGGAGGTTGTGCGCTTCATCAACCACCATTACGGTCTTTTGAGGGTCTAACCCAACCTTAGACAGGAATCCCTGCGCTATATCGGGATCGAAAACGTGTGCATAATTTGCGACTATCACGTCCGAGCGCTTTGCGTTTAGCAGGGATAATTCATACGGACATAACTCGAATTTTCTTCCGGCCTGCATTATCGACTCTGGGTCCGACAACTCCCCGTTTAGCGCCTCAAAAGCCATCGGTTTTACGTCTCTGCTCTTTGAGAAGGTGTTCTTATAAAAATCACAGAGTCCCTGTTCCCTTACAGCCCTGCAGAATTCGATAAAAAGCGGCGCCTCCACATTGTTTTCAAACAGGCACATTGACCTCTTCCCGTTTACCCCCGTAAACAAGATATCCTCAGAAGAGGTTGCTCTCATTTTCTTTAGGGTTTCGTAGGCGATAGTTTGGTGGGTGTGCTTCGCCGTTAAAAAAAGGACTTTTAACCCGTTTTGCCTTGCGGCTTTCAGTGCAGCGTATAGCACGGGTGCAGTCTTACCCATACCAGTCGAGGCGTGGAGAATAAGTTTTCCCCTCTCATTTATCGTGGTTTCTACAGCAGTAATTATTTTATCCTGGCCTTGCCGTAGTTCATTAAATGGAAAATTTAGCATACTGCTTATTTCTTTGGAGGAGGGATTGATCTTGGCGTTTCGCCACCGTGCCACGTAAACCTTGGTTTTATCTGCACGGGATAAATCCTTTCTGAGTTGTCATCTAATATTATACATGCACCCGGTAATTTCGGCAGGTCCATCAGGTATTTTCTTATGTCCGCGGACATGTAAATCTGCATAACGGTATTCAGCGCTTCAATGTCCAGTTTTGCCGTAACGTGCTGTGAGATTATTACATCGGACTGTGTTATTATGTCCGTATCCAATTTACCAGGCTGCTGGGTGGCGATCACCAACCCTATGCCCGGCTGCCTCCCCTCTTTTATCACGCGGGACAGCGCCATTGTTGCCGCGGTTTTCCCATTTGCAGGAAGAAACTCGTGGACTTCATCTATAAACAGCCAGACTATCGGAATCTGTTTTTTCTCCGACCCTTCTTTCAGCATGACCGTTGAATTTATCTCCTGAAGCTCTTCTGCACGCCGTTCGATCGTTCTTAACTCTAGAATCTTCTGCGACAGGAGCCCTATAACCAGTGCCCTCAGGTTAAACTCGCCGAGAGAGTGCGCGTACAAGCTTATATCAAGAATATTTATGTAACCTGGCGTTAGCAATGACTCGACCGGCGTGCCGAATTTTTCGAAGATGCCCCAGTCAATTGCGGCCTCAAATCTCTGTTTACACGCTTCCTTAACTGTATCGCTCGCTATTTGTCTGCTAAGCTGTTCTATTATATCCTTAATGTCATATTTCTGCCCAGTTTCGACGAGCTGTTCTATCGCTTTGTTTATCAAAACGCCATATTCATCGTTTATAGAAAATTCGAATATATCCGACCAATCACTTGCCGATAAGTCCGAAACCGATATCGTAAAAGCGGCATCAGCCATATTTGGATTCTGTTCGCGGATAGAATCAAAAGAACCTTTTGGAACGAACACCTTGATGTTACCAAACCCTTTCGGTTCCTCGTTCCAGTCCTTCAGCAGACCGGCTTCCTTATAGTTTGGGTTTTTCATCGTCCAATATATCCCCATCGTGTCAATTATAAGCGACGTGATATTCTGCGAAACTTCGGCAGGCAGTGACGCAAGTCCCTCAGATATGACTCCCATCGTGTAGCTTTTACCCGAACCCCTCTTTCCAGCTATTAGTATAACGTGTGGCCTTAACGCATCCAGCATTATCTGGTTCCCGAGGCTCACGACATTCCCCATAGTTATATATTGTTTACCCAGAAATGTCGTTGCGAGATCCCCGTATGCTTTCAAATCGCGCTCGTTTCTTCCGATTATAACATTATAGGACATAGGATTAATTCGCCAGAGCAGAATTTATCCTTTGCGTGCTAATCTAAACGTGCTTATTTAGCCGTAAAGGTTGTCTACGGCACTCACATTCTGTTTCTTTACAGTGGTGTCCCTCGAAAATTCCTTTATCGCATTCATGTAATAATCTACGGTCGGCACTTCAGCACTGGTTTTACCGGTGAGTTTATCAACACCAAATTCACGCCGCGCTACACCGGCAATCATCTTTATGTCCCTGCCAACCATATTGTTCGTATTTACAGCAAGGGTCTCCAAGTCCGCTCTTTGGAGATGTTGTGCATGTTTGCTCCATATCTTTGCACGGTCCTCCTTGGACGGTTTTCCGATGTATATTTTATTGCTGAGCCTGGAAACGAGCGCACTGTCCAGTGCATCTTCGGTTTTATTTTTGGGGTCGTATTTATTTGTCGCGCATATGATAAGTAAATTTTCATTCTCTTTGCTGGCGGCTACGCCGTCAAGCTTTACAAGCAGAGTATTTATGACCCGTGAGTCTTCCTTTTCCGTCCCGCTTTCGCCGCCTCTCTTTCCTATAGAGTCTATCTCGTCCATATAAAGGACGGTCTTCCCGTGTTTCTTGCTGTATGCTTCGACGTAGTCAAGGTTGTCTTTTAATTTTTGCGCCGATTCGCCATACCATTTACTATATAGGTTCGATAAATTAAGATAAAAGAAAGTCATGTCCTGTTCACTTGATATCGCCCTCGCTATAAGTGTCTTACCCGTTCCAGGTTCACCGTAGAATAAAACCGCTTCCTCACTCGGTTCATAGCCGTTTGCAACGGTGGTTTCAACTATTTTGTTTAGAGCATTCCTGTGCATGAACGGATAAAATACATCTCTGCGAATCATCCTCTTAACATCTTCATAGCCCGCAACATCATCCAGTTTCAATTTGCCTTTATATAGTGTCAGGTCCAGATCCAGGATGTCTTTGTCTTCATCACCATAAATTGCGAGCCTGTCCTCATCCAGTATTATGTCTTCCCATATATCATCAAAAATTGACGTCGCGAAATACAGGTTCTTCGCAGCAAATGCCTTCGAGATATAAATGGAAAGGTTCCCCGAAACATCCTTATCCTGATTTCTGCTGAATATTATATTATACAACAGACCGCGTGACTTGCCAGAACCGATGCCGCCATGTGAGAAACGGGCATAATTTCCAGTCTGCGAAACACTTATCGAATTCGATATATTCATGTCATAGATTATACCGTGCAATGCTGCATCACTGGCAGCCTGATTTATCTTACTAATTATCCTTGGATAATCTTCTGCTGTTATCTCACAAAGTAACGATAACAACACGCCAGTAGTCTCCTTTCCATCTGTAGTTAGTGTTGGCGATATTGTCGGGCGGAGAATAGAATCCAATTTATCGCCGCCACATTTTTTCTGTAACATTTCTTTGCTAAACGTGCCCTTGATCCCCGCTTCTACGGTTTCTGTTATCATCTGCACTAGTAGAGGTATCGGGTCTGAGGGTACAAAATTTGATTCCCCAACTGCATTGTTGCCATTTTCGCCTGCCATAAAAACAATAAACTATAGTTATTAGAATAAACCCAATATAAATACTATTTTATTTGTAAAAATTACAATGCCAGTAAATGTAATTGTAGTATATTTTTATTCGCCTGAAGGAATTTTTGAGGAGTCCCCCTTGACCTTATGTTTATCATATCGTTTTTCCAGTTCTTCTAGTTTAGATAAGAAAGCCTCCTCCATATCAAATCCTGCCTGATCTGCAATTGCAAGGCATGAGAAGAACACATCTGCCGTTTCATTTTTTATTTTTTTAAATAAAAGAGGGTCCTTTCCATTAAGTATTTTATCATCTAAATTTTTTCCCGTTTCCCACTGAAAAAGCTCCAATAACTCATTAGCTTCTACGGAAGCGCTTATAGCCTGATCTTTGGTGGTCTGTAATTTTCTCCAATCGCGTTCATCTATGAAATTTTTTACTTTCTCCTGTAATCCTTTTGTGTCCATAGCATTTTTTGGAGGAGATAAAATAAAAAGATATGCTGGCAATCATGATAACACTGTTGTGAAGTAACTGCAAATCCCATTTAACGCCGGCACGTTTGGACTCATCCCGAATAGCCATAAGCACGGGTCATTCGGTATAGTGCTCTGGCCAGTGTGCAATAGATACGCATTATACGAAGATAAGAAACTTAATTGTATCTTGTGGAACTTACAGTAGTTCCCACCGTATATGTAAATATTGCCGGAATTAAAGAGAAGTTGGAAGGAAGTGTTATATGTCCCAAAGCTGACTATCGGAGTTCCGTTATACTGTGTAAGAGAATAAGCTGGTGGAGCAGATGCTGGCAAACCATAGTAATCTAGAGGTACCCAATTATTTGAGTATACTGTGCAGTTTGTAGTACCATACACAGACTGAAAGTAAGCCACTGCAGACTGCGCAGCGGCATTTCCTTGGTAAGCTGCTGTATAAGAAGTGCTTAGCACAATTGCAACTAATACAAGCGATATTGTTGAAAATACTGCCAGCCAAGGAAGATCCGTTTTATCAATGAATAGTGCGGCCAGTAGCAGTGAAAATGCAAAGGCGGGCATAAAATATCTATAAGCGTTAGTGCCGAAGAGCAGCAGATAGCCGGTATCGTTATAAACGTATACACCTATCAAAGTGGCGATTGCCAGCATTGCAATGTCCATAAATCTTTTGCGCGGGACGGAAAACATCCCTTTTCTGTGCAGAAGAAATACGACTAGCAGGAGGGCTACCGGAATAGAAAGTTCCACTAGACCCGTAAAAACAAAATACGGTGC
Organism: Nanobdellota archaeon; assembly: GCA_021852265.1. Taxonomy (GTDB): domain Archaea; phylum Nanobdellota; class Nanobdellia; order Parvarchaeales; family Parvarchaeaceae; genus Parvarchaeum. Next base: position 12,934 of record JAJZNV010000009.1, on the reverse strand, counting down.
GGGACCTTCCTCTACTCCAAAATTGAGATATGCCAATGCAAATGTATAGAGTACGTTTCCGTAAACAAACAAATTATACAGAAAAAATGGCGTTAATGCTGCTATGAATATAGCTATATTCGCAATTAATTTTTTAATGGCGGATAGAATATGTTCTCCAAAAAAGACAAATATTAAAAGAGGCAGGAAAAAAAGCGCATAGTACTTAGATACGAAAGCCAACGCAAAAAATAGACCGGATAAGTAACTTTTATTTTTTATTTCTGCAATAGCGAGCATAAGAAAAGGTATAACAAACATCTCGGAACCATTGCTAGCGAAAAATTCTATAAACAAAGGGTTAAGAAAAACAAACAGGAGCAGGAGCGGGTCGATCGAGAATGCGCTAGAAAACCGGTATATCGCAAGGGCAAACAATGCCACGCCCACAACGATAAAGGCGTATACCGCATAAACACCAAAAGGAAATGCAAGAAGCCCCATTATCAGTGATTCGAGGAGTGCTCTCGCCGGTTCAAAGTAGAATCCATTGTGAAGGAGAAAGTTCCCCCCTAATATCCGTGTAAGCATATCCCAATTCTCGAAAATGCTGAACTGCACAAAGAACAAAATCACGGATGATACGAGATAGGCAATGAGTAGGCTAGTCTTATACTTTAGCATGAACTCTATCGCCGATGCATAGCATTTCGAAAAACGTCCCTTAAATTTATTCGGCTTCATGGAACTTACCGGATGATCTCGTCAGCTTTATGTCGTTGCCCGGGTGTCTTCCATATCACCGTTTCTGAAAGTCCATATTTGACAATAAAGCCTGCGATTATTCCAAACATGTTGGCAAAAAGATAAAATATAAAATAGGATAGTGCCAATGATACAACAAAGTTTGTTACGCCCGTAATAACTGCGGTTATTGCAAGAAATTTCACAAATGCCCGCCAAAAGCTTGTCCTTCCACGGAAGGTTATGTAATGATTAGCAACAAAATTTACTATCATTGAAATGGTTATCGCTGATAGAAAAACATACGCCAGCGGTAGATAAGGGTAAAACAGCGCGGCTAGCCCTTCATTTAGGGGAATTCCGAGCACGCCTATAATAAGAAAATACAAGAACCGGTTATCGTTTAGTCTGAACAATTCTTTCGCATAGTCCATTATAGGCGCCGTGCCGAAACTGGACGGCCCAAGCTCTCTGCTCCCATATGTGTATGTGACCTCACCTACCTTTGAGGCAGGCTTTAGACTCTCAAATATTACAATCATAAGTTTACCAAATGGTTCAACATAAATCTTCTGCAGCATCTTTTTATCTATACTGGAAATCCTAAGACCAAAAAAGCATGACATCGGATCGTGCAGCATTTTTGTGTCCGGAAGGATTACGTGCGTGGCCTTTTTCCCTGCCCAGGAGATTGAGCTTCTAAAAAAAGCCCGCTTCCCATTCTTTACTGCGACAACGAAATCAACACTGCGTAATCTTGCAAATAGCGCCTTAACTTTGGAAGGATCATGCTCTAAATCTGCATCCATAAAAACTATATTCGCATTTTTATCGGCTATTGAGCGCATGCCGTCAAGACTTGCAGAGGCCATCCCCCTCTTGCCTATGCGCGTTATTAATTTTACGTTGCTGAATCTCCGGCACACTGCAGCTGTTCCGTCCTGTGAATCGTCATCCACTACAATGACATGATATTTCCGCAGCATTGGGAGCAGTTTCAATAGATTTTTAGCTTCTTTGTAAGTCGGAATTATCACGTAGTTTCTTACTTTGAAAGCCATTACTTTATTTTACTTTAGAACTAAATAAATGTATTCTATTATAGAATCGCCGGGGGCAGGATTTGAACCTGCGAATCCTTGCGGAAATCGGTTTCCTCTTAAACACTCGAGACCGACGCACTGGCCAGACTATGCGACCCCGGCATGGGTACAATAAGTAACACCCCGTGACTTTATTACATTTTAGAAAACAACTATTTATATTAGTTACATTCCTAATAAGAAATGAAAAATGTGTTTTTAATCTGTCCGGTTAGACATGCAACTGAAGAAGAGAGGAGTGGCATTTCTAAGTATATAAAAACATTGGAGAGTGAGGGATATAAAATATATTATCCTGCAAGGGACACCGACCAAACGGATTCTATAGGCATAAACATAATAACTACAAACCTTGGGGCGATACTGGCAAGTGATGAGGTGCATCTCTTTTATTCGGAAACTTCACAAGCAAGTCTGATAGATTTCGGATTTGCATACGGAAATAAAAAGCCAATTTACATTGTTAATAAGAACCGGATAAAGCCATCTACTGGAAAGAGCTATCAGAATGTGCTTCTGCACTTAAATGAACTCTACCAACCAAATTTGGCTAAGCGTGAAGAATGGAAAAAGCTCGATGAGATTGTAAAGGAGCTAAATGTTTAATATCGACGCTATTTATTTGCTTTTTGGTTCTCGTAACGCCTAAGCGTAAGTGTTCCTACGATGCTGGCAAAGCCGAGCAGTGCAGCGAACCCATTTAAGCCTGCGAAGATTATCTGTGAGTAGGGTTCTACCGACGGAGATGCATTAATGGCCTCATATGCAACAGGATGGTTATTAGAGCCTCACCGAAGAAATAAACTGTTTTATGAGAATAGTAGTTAGATAAATTGGAATTCCAGTATCTCATAGCAATCTTCTAATATTTTTATTTATTTTGTCCATGCTTTTTCCAATTGTCTAACATCTTCGATATCCACTCTGCGCCCTAGCCGCTTCTTTGATTCTATTAGTTCCTTTTTTGGGATTATCGGCACATCAAGACCATAAACCCTTTTTATTTCTCTGTTCTTAAGGCCAGGTCTATATGATAACCATTTCCTATTCTTGCAATCATATTCTTTCATCTTATCGTTGCCGTATACATCTATTACTTGGCCCCTATATTCTAAAGTCATTAATAGCAGATTAAAATTTCTGTCTATGTATCGTTTCGGGCCATATATCACGTATTTTTTCACCTTGGGTAACAGTCTTTTGATATCCCGCTCATAGATACCTATATCGATATCTGCTAGTTTACGGCGCGAGCCATAAATCCTGGCTGCAAAGCCGCCGCTCAGCCGAAACAGAATACTCTCTTCTCTTAGGAGTTTCACTATCCAGATAAACGCAGCTTTGGTTCTCCGCGTAGGTTTTACGAGAATTATATCCGAATAATTATTATACAATGTGGTTTGTTTACTCTTCTTATGCATATAATCGTAAATCCATCATATTACATGCGGTCAGCGGGATTCGAACCCGCGTTATAAGCTGCCCTCAGATAATGGAAGGCTCATGTCCTACCACTAGACTATGACCGCACCGGTTTATTATATCATAATATTATTCATTTTTATAATTAAATTATAGGGCAAATAAGGTTTATATAGTGAAACTTAACAATAATTGCATGGTAAAAGCGATTGTACTAGTAAGCATAGAACCTTCGCACACCGATGAGATTTTTAAAAAAGTAAAGAGCATGCAAGGTGTAAAGGAAGCATTTATGGTATATGGAGAATATGACGCCGCATTCGTAATAGAAACTGAGCATACTATCGGAGTACAGGATTTTGTGAAGGGAATAAGAAAACTGACGGGCATATCGAGAACAGTCACGTTGATTGAGGTTACATGATACCGATACGCTGTTATAGCTGCGGAAAACCGATAGCCCATCTATGGGAGAAGTATAAGGATATCACTAGGACTGAGAGCCCTAAAGATGCATTGGATGAACTTGGACTAAAAAGATATTGCTGCCGTGCGATATTCCTTGGTACCATCGATGAGGATAATATAATAAATTTTTCTAATTTAGACTAGAGCAGAATTTATCCATAAACCGTTATTAACCTTATTAATAGTAGAATAGATTTATTTTAATTAAACGGGGAGGTGATCTAGTTTGGTATGATGCCAGCCTTGGGAACTTTTTATCAAGAACGCTGGATGTCCTGGGTTCAAATCCCAGCCTCCCCAAACTTATCCAGGTAGGTCACAAAACCCTTATCAGGGATAAGTAGCTATTATAAAATTATATATACTTTGATTGAATTCAATAAATCATGAACAAGATGAGTTTATTAATGATTCTGTTCGGCACGATGTCGCTCATTAGTTCGGGATCTTCGGATGACGATGACAATCCCTTTAAACGCAAGTACAAAGATCCATTTGATAGAGGTTACTTCACTGGTCGTAGCTTAGGAGACCAGACTGGTTTATTGGACGCACTAAATAATCACCTAGAAAGACCGATGTACAAGCCATTACCAGCTCCAACCCAAGCACAGAAAGATTACACGGAGGGTTTTGCAATTGGGTGGAATGAAACCTATCTGAATGCCTATGCAGAGATGATAAAGAAAAAACTTAAATTTTCTTTAGACCGGCCCTAAGCCCAAACAATAGTTTAAACTTAGTTATTCAAACTTGTTGGCATCGGTTTTTATGAAAAATAAAAAATCCACTATTAAACATGCATTAAAGTTAATTATCCTTAATTTACTTAAAGACAGACAGACAATGCCCTTTTCCGATAGTATTCTAAAAGACGCATTAAAAATTTATAAAGAGGGCATTAAAAATAAAGAAACGGCTCCCCTACTTAAAAATGATGACATTGCCACAGTTGCGGGTGGAGTATTATGCGTCGCCCTTAAAAAGCATAAAAAGATCTTATTCAGCCATGAAGTCGCTTTTCCGCTCGGTCTTAATGATTATAAAGTTGGCAGAATATGCGGATTTTTATCCTATAAATTAAAAATAAAGGTTTCTCTACCCGAATTATCGGTTCTACATAATCTATTGATGCATTTAGGAGAAAGGCATGTTTTGTCTGATGAAACTTGGGCTTATTCAGAAATCCTGTTCAGAGAGGCGTATGAGAAAGGAATAGACAGCGTTGACTGGATAGACGTAGCAGCTGCGGTAATTTATATAGCAGCATTAAAAAATAAGGACAGGGTGTCTCCAAAAGAAATTGCGGATCTAGCAGGAATAAGTGAAAAGGTCTTGCTATTATGTTTAGAAGCGTTAAATAAAAAATTAAATCTCGTGAAGAGATGAGCCGGCATTTTCATCAGAGAAACGTAAATATCTATTCGTTGATTTTTTATATGAATTATCATCCCTTGAGTAGTTTCCAAGACAATACTATACTTATCGCAGCCATAACCACTGCGAAAGCCCCCAGATAAGCAAATTCAAAAGTTATAGACATTGAGGACGCGACTCCTAACATTGAACTTCTCCCGATATCAATTGCATAACTCACAGGATTAACATTTGCGATGACCTGAAGCCACGATGGCATCGCTGCTATCGGAAAGAACGCATTGCTAGTAAAGAGCAATGGTAGATTTAAGAGATTTGCTATTGCTGTGACTGTCTGCCAGTCTGTAGACTTTAAAGCAAGCAATACGAACAGCGAAGACATTCCAAAGGCCAATAGAAATAATGCTCCGAACGTTATGGCTATTCCACCTGCTGAAAGGTACGATAAAGACATTCCTAAAAGAATGGCGATTATGAGAACGACTCCCGCCTGGACGAGTGCGCGTATAACACTGTTTAGTATCTTACCCATTACAATCGAGCCTCTAGATACGGGGGTAGTCAGGAGTTTATCTAAAAAACCGAATCTGCGATCCCAAACTACGGACATTCCACTGAACATAGATGTAAACAGCACTATGAACGCCAACATGCCTATAGCCAAAAATGAAAAATAGCTGGTTGTCCCAAATGTATTCATTAGCATAGTATTGCCTATGGTGTTTATTACCGACTGTGGTAAATTTAGACCTGGTATGTTAAACGCGCTTCCTGTGAATAGGCTGCCAAAATTGAACGCCTTCCCGAAAAGCCCCAACCATACCACCGGCTGTATAAGCGAGATTATTAGTATAACTGGCGCCAAATACCATTTCTTTAAGTCCCTGTTTGTGAGTGACCAGAGGCTCCTTAAAAAGGGCCGAACTGTCGATTTTACAAAATTCTCTTTTCTACTGTTTTTCATATCAACTACGACTTAGCCTCAGCGTCCTTCTTTGCGACATTACGTCTCCTGTGCTTGTCTCCTCTTCTCTGAGTGACCTTCCCGTGTATTCCAGATAAGCCTCATCAAGCGTAGGTTTTGTCATGGACAATTTTGTCACTTGATAGCCTTTTGCACTGATGGCAGTTATTAATTTTGGCGCAAGCGTTTCTGCTAGCTTTACTTTTATTCTGTAATCCTTTCCAACGCGTTTTACTTCAACCACGCCATTAATTTTTCGGAGCATATCAGTAAGATCTTCGTGATCATTATTGACGGAAAGTGAGACTATATCCCCTCCGATTCCGGCTTTCAATTTATTTGGAGAGCCTATTCTAATTATCCTCCCACGGTCTATGATAGCGATACGGTCGCACAGAGAGTCTGCTTCTTCTAAGTAGTGCGTTGTCATAAAAAGTGTCATATTATAATCCTTTTTCAATTTTTGAATATACCGCCATACTGCGGCCCTAGTCTGAACATCTAAACCTAGGGTTGGTTCATCTAAGAATAATATCTTCGGATGATTTACCAATCCTATTGCAAGTTCAAGTCTTCTGCGCATTCCGCCGGAATAGGTACTTACTTTTCGGTTCATTGCGCCATTCAGCTCCACAAGCTCCATTAAATCCGATATTCTTTTTTTGGCAATTGCTCTTGGGATACCATATAAATCTGCTATTAACAGTGCGTTATCAAATCCAGTAAGATCCTCATCTGCAGTAAATTCTTGTGGAACCACACCAATTGAAGCTCTAACCATCGAAGAGTCTCCTTTTATACTGTAGCCAAGAATGCGGGCATCACCAGAAGTTGGTGCTATTAAAGTCGTCAGCATCTTTATCGTAGTAGTTTTACCTGCGCCATTGGGACCCAAAAACCCAAATATCTCTCCTCGTTTAATAAAAAATGAAATCTTATTGACGGCCTTTATCTTTCCGCCGTATACCTTAGATAGATTACGAACGACTATCACATTATTTTCTGTCATATGTGGATTATTGGCAACCATCGACTAAGATTTGGTGGCTTATACTCCAGTGTGTCACTCATAATATATAAATCGGCAGTATCTTATGCATATTTAACCTATGGCACAGTATAACTAATATGAAATACAAATGGAAGTCTACCGGCAAGGCCAGCACTTTGTGGTATATCGCAGGGCTCTTAGGCAGCGTAGGTTACATTGTCGGCCTCGTTTATGTCATGCTTACAAATAATAAGAATAAGCTATGGTCCTTGCTGTACTTTCTTGGAATAATTGGATCTGTTATTATATACATAATGTTTAGAAAGAAGGACAAGAAATTCGCAGACATGTCGATTAAATTACTGACTGGAAGCCTCATAACTAGTGTCGGGGTCCTTGCTATAATTCTGCTGCGGACATTAATCTAGAGCGGAATTATTTTTCATCCAGTAACCCGGTGTATAGATTTATCATCTGTTTTGCAACATAATTTTCTTGACAATGCAATGTGTCTTTGTACGCTTTCTCCACGTTTACATTTGTCCACGCCATCTGTTCCAATAATCGCGTAAGATGCGCTTCATTTTTGAACTGCAGAGTATTCCGTTTTACTATATCTGGTAATTCCGCCCCTGCATAAGTTATAACCGGAATTTTACATCTTTTTGCTTCCATTATCGGCATGCCGAAGCCCTCCCATGCAGAGGGGAAAACGAAAACGTCGAACGAGTTAAATATGGCTGGCGATTTCTGCGTGGGAAAGAATCCAAAATATTTTATTCTTTTATCATCATTTATTTTGAATGGTAATGCCCCCCCATAGAGGTGCAGTTCTATATTTTTGGATTTCGTCTTTTTAAACGCTGAAATCAGCGCACCCGCATTCTTATTTGGAAGATAACTACTAAAATGCCCTACGACAAATTTTGAATGTGGTTTTTTTGCCCTCGCGGGTTTAAATTCCTTACCAACTATTGGATATACGACTGCGCAACGGTCCGGGATTATATTAAATTGCCTTATTACTTCGTCTCTTGTCTTTTCACTTACACATATGAATTTGCTTGCATGGTTAATTACATATTTTGTTGTGAAAGAACGTATCAGTATCGCAAATGGGGTCAGTACCGCTGGCCCGGGTTTCTTTAAAATTGCAAAAATATTTGAGTATTTTGTTGCCAGCTTTAGCCCGCCACGTACTTTGTTAAACATATCTAGGTCATGAAGTGTAACGACAACCTTTGACTTGCGGAGCCGAAACCTTCTAAAAATGGCATCCGCGGCTATGAACCCCGGGTCCATATAATGCACTATATCCGGAACTTTAATGTCTTTTGAAGTGTCCCAAGACTTATAGAGTTTTTTGGGCACGCGCAGGATGTTTCCTTTAAGGATAGAGTGAATGTAAAAATCAAAATTGCATTTTTGTGCTAATAGCGTCTTCGCAAGTCTAACGCCGTACTCTAAAATTCCGGTCCCACTCTGCTCATTAAAGCTTGCCGAGACCAGTTTTACGCTGTGACGTTTTTCCATTTTATACAAAGATCATAATATGGATACGATTAACGCATATTTAAGTACTATTTGGCATGTTTTACGTGACGTGCAATCCCAACGACTGGACCCTTTGGGAATCTTATTTTGAGGTATAACAATGACAGGTATCCCATAATAAAAACTGCAAAGGTATTGAGGAACCTAAATATTATTGTCGCGGTAACAGAAATTGCCCCTGCCACTCCAAAAAGTAATAAAAATGCGACCATCATCGTGTCGGTAGCACCTAATCCTGCAGGCAGCAGAGAAGCGTTCCCTATCGCAACTGAGATGCCAAATATGAATATAACATCTACAATAGACAGAGTCTGACCTAGTGCTAACAATATAAGATATAGCATGAATCCCTCTGTTATGAGAGATGGGACAAATAGTACCGTCTCGAGGAGGATATCTTTCTGTGATAAGAAGGATTGATACCTGTTTAAATTGTTTGTATATTTTAAAAGTGTCTTGAATATTTTATTTTTCTTCGGCTTCAACCAATGGGCTGCAAACGCTTGGATTCTATTATTGACACGTTTCGTACCGATTAAGGAGGTCAAAACATAAGATATCGCAAATAAGGCGATTATGTATGGAATGTACATAGAAACGAATAATGCTGCGACAAGCGTAACTGCCAATAATGCAAGTCCAGAAGTTGCGCCTAATGCAATTATTATGCCGAGCGACGAAAATCTTGCATTTCTTTTGAATTGGTCCAAATACCTTAGCGGCAAAAACTGGCCAACACTGGTAGGTAGTAATCCCATCCCAAAAAACCCATACATTAGCATTATGTTCTGAATTAGAGATATTCGCAGTTTCAATTTTCTTATAATTATGTATACCCACGGTGCAAATTTCAAAAATGTATAAACGAAGAATATTGCCACTGCAAAAATCAGGTAATTGAAATTTATCTTTGATACGGCTTTTAAAGTCCCATTTATATTATAAAAACTCACTAGAACCAATATCACCGCGACTCCGAGTATAAGAACAATTGTTTCTAGAGATGGCGTCCGCATTATAAGCAAAAGTCATTAAATTATTTAAATCTGATAAAATCTCTGAATACAAAATTATTCCTTGCGCTGTGCCCTCATATATTGGTGCTTAACGAGACCAATAGCAAGCTGTGTCGCGATATACGCTGCAGACACATAAATTAGCAAATCATAACCCTGTATCGCACCGGGTATAAACCGGGATGGCTCATCTACCCATTGCGCTATCCCTCCCCAGATAGTGTGGCTAAAGGTCTTTATTCTCCAGCCAAAATATGCGACTTTTAGCGGTAATGGATCCGGATTGCCGTCTTGGATTGCGGCTGACATGTAATCCATTATTATTGAATGCGGAATTGCCATCGGCAGATTTAGAAGGTTCCTTTTGCGTCTCCATCGGTTATCATGTAAGCTCCATGCCGCGAGCACCAAATCGCAGGTAAATAGCAGCGTCTGGTATAAGCCATTTTCAGTAAGTATGGGCAGGTATTCATTAAATCTGGCGGGAAAAACCTCGGACAGATAATTGGCTGCCTGCGTGAAGTTTATATATTTTTCTGGTCCGAATGAATCCATAACCCCGAGAGTTGCGGCCGAAAAAGTGAATTTTAATAGTTTATTGCCAGAGGCGGCGAGCTCTGAAATAACCTTGTAGAGAGCTGGATGGTTCTTTTTGAATTTCGATGGACCGGTCTTTTTTTTCGGTTCTAATAACCGCTCTAAAAGGCTTTTTTTCTGGCTAACCTCATCGCACACCATCAAGAAATATAAACGACATGCTATTTATATTTCCGGGTTTACAAGATTACTACTGGAATTTCCATTTCTTCCTTGGAAAGTCCGCCATGGTTCGACTTAAGTATATGTTTCTTCTTCTGCGGCACCATCTCATACCTGTATGCATAGCTTTTTGCATCCAGTGGAGCACCGATAAAATCCGGCAACATATCGGAAATTTCCGCATTCTGTCTGCCAAATAAAAGCCCGAACGCCTTTCTGTCGAAGATACGTAGGTTATATTTTGAAAGCTCTTTTGTTATATCCTGTCTTGATTTAAAAAGCGGCGCTCTTCCATCTCCATAGGGCGGCAACTCTAATTTTTTCAATAATCCTCGGTCTCTGTGCAAATCTATCTCCCTCTCAATATCTATATGCCCATGATCTGAAGTTACAATCCCAGTGACGTTCTTATTGTGCTGGGTTATACCTGCGATTTTATTGAAGATATACGAAGCTGCCTCCTTGGCGATCTCATGCCCGTGGCCGTAAACATGTTCTATAGAATCTATATAGGGTATGTAGAAATGTACAAATTTAGAGCGGGGTCTCTCTAATTCTTGTCTATAAAGAAAAAACGCTTCCCATATATCCTTATAACTTAAAATCTCTGATGCACCCGAATATATGAGATTACTATAATCCGAGCCAGCTATAAAATTGGGCAGGATTACGGTACTCCTTATCTTTTTCTGCCGTAGACGGTCAAATACTGTATTTATTTTAAACATATCCTTTAGAGTTCCCATCTGGCTCAATTGACCATCGCGATTTGAAGAGGCATACGTGAACTCCAATGGTTTTATGAGGGACCCCGCCTCTTTAAAGAACGCCTTGTAGCCGATTATGCCATGCTCACCTGGAGTTAAGCCGCTTGACAAAGACGCAAGGGCAGTTGCAGTGGTTGAAGGAAATACCGAAGTAACTTTTGCTGCCGAAAAGCTATTCGAATTCTTTAACTCTGAAAAGAGATTCCAGCCTAACCCGTCCAGTAAGACTAATGATAATTTCTTATTGTTCTGGCTGGCTATTCCAAATGAGCTATCCGCATGGACCACTCCGAAGTGTTTTAGTACTTCATTAGCTATAGCACACTGATTTCGTGAGTAATCTGGAAAAATAAGTTCGTGCATAACAACATAGCAACTTCTAAATTTTAATATCTTTACTTGTCGCTTACTAAGCATTCAGGATTCTTCTCACTTCTTTCAGATCCTCCAAAAATATGGGGCGTGGTTTTTTAAATCTCATTGGAAAAGAAGGGTGGTATGTCACAAAAACTTTCAGGTTTATGCTACTTAGGCTTACCTCCATTAACCTGCCACGTATTTCAGAGATATGTTCAAATTTCATTCCGATTGAAGATGCGGCTGATGTTCCAAGAGCCAATATTATTTTCGGCTTCACCAAAGATATCTGCTCTATGAGATATGGCCTGCAGGTTATTATTTCAAACTCATCCGGCTTTCTGTTATTTGGCGGCCTACACTTCACTGCATTTGTTACAAACGTATCGCTTCTGTTTAGTCCAGCCAATTCTAAATATCTATTAAGAAATCTTCCAGACATTCCGACGAACGGCTTTCCTTGCTCATCCTCAAAACGTCCCGGTGCCTCGCCTACTATAAAAAGTTTTGAAGTGTTGGGTCCCTCCCCCGGGACCGCGATTTTCCTTTTTGTGGAAAGATCACATAGTTTACATACTCTAATTTTAGAAGCCAGATTTTCAAGCGCTTCCATTTCAAACTATCAGCATTGACGTCTCATCGAGAACGAGTCGTGCTTCCTCGTAGTTCAAAATCTTTCCGCTTATGAAGTCATTGCGGACGTCTCCGACAAATGCATTGTTATATAGTAATCTTTTTCCTATCTTCTCGAGATCTGTAGTATTGTATTTGCCGCGCACGGCCAGCAATTGTGAATTTGACAGAACGACGATGCACATTTGTGGATTGTCTTTCGCTAGCATTGTTATCACTTTGTTAAACCGGGTGAGTTTCAGTAGGCCGATATCTATGACTCTACTTTGAGAGCTTTTTATCAACTTTATAAAGAGCTCATCCAAATCCGAATTAATACCGATAATCTCTTTTTTAAGAGAATCGTATTTATCCGCCAATTCTTCTGGTTTAAAATTGTTTTCTCTCGCAAGCAGCAATGCCTCTCCATTTATTTTAGTAAGATATTTTATTGCATCCGTGGCCGCCTTAAATTCAACTTCTGTGTCGCCACCTAGATACGAAATGCCCACAAGTGAAAATGCTACTATCTCAAGAGTATTTTGAACGTGCCTGTGTTTACATGCGCAGATATCGAAGTCCCCTATTTTTACCACACGGATATTCTTAATTTCTTTTAGACGCTGTTCATTTAATCTTATACTAGGGTATTTAGCCTTCGCCTTATCAATGTCCTCAAAAATTTGTTCTGATATGCTTAGCCCTTTAGGTATCATATCGTTGACCACACCCTGTGCACTTAACAGCTTGTCGAATGGGATTTTATCCTTGATTAAGAGAATACCACGCCCGTCTTCTCTAAATGTATCCGCTTTTAATAC
>JAJZNV010000024.1 GCA_021852265.1 Nanobdellota archaeon | reverse complement strand
CCTGAGATACTGCCGTCTTTCCATTGGAATATCCTACAGAGGAAGTTACTGAACTAAAGGGTGAACCTACGGGTTTGTAATAGATATAGGTCTGAATAGAATAGCTGCTCCCTTCTATTGAGGGACACACTCCTGCGAATCCCACAGTTGCTGAGGCCGAGGGGGTGAGTACTATATCTAATTTCTTTGATGCTGATGGATTGGTTATGTTTACACTTGTTATGTTTATTGCACTACCTAACTGGTTTGTTATAAGCACTATCAGAGTTTGATTTGTGAAGCACTGCTGAGTCACCTGAAATCCCGAGAAACCTACATTTGCACCCTGCGATGATGATGCTGATGGGTTAAATATCCCTAACGAATAAAGAACTCCTGCTACTATGACGATGATTAATATGGCCCAGCCATAAGTCATCATGTACTCTAAAGCTGACTGAGATTTCTGTCTTGACATCAGAAAAATTTACTCATATCATAAATAAAAGCCTTTCTAAGGATTTTGGTGATTATGCTCGCTGAGATTAAGACCGTAATCCTCCATTAATCTTTCTTTAGCGATTTCTGATGGAGAGTTATCCAAGGGGGATTCAAATTTCCTATTTCTCGGAAAAAGTATGAATTCTTTTATATCGTCTTCTCCTGCCAGCGTGGCCACAAACCTATCCAATCCCATCGCTGCGCCACCATGTATTGGCGCGCCGTGTGCGAGGGCATCTACTAAAAAACCTAGAGAATTTTCTATCTCTTTATCTGAAAGTCCTATCGCCCGTAGTATCTTCGTTTGAAGTTCGGCATCGTTTATTCGTATTGAACCTCCCGCGATCTCTATTCCATTGAGTACCAAATCATATCTTTTTCCGATTACCTTCTCCGGATTCAAATCAATGTATTTCAGTGTATCCTCTGTCGGTGCTACAAATGGATTATGAGCAGGCTGCAATTTTCCATTTATTTCTTCTTTTTCGAAGAGCGGGAAGTGATCAACCCATAAAAATGCATACTCAGTTTTAAATCCGCCCATCTTGATTCCAACTACCCGCCTTAATTTAGACATTGCCGCCAGGAGCACATTTTCCGACAGATCCGCTCCTATTACGATAAGATCGCCCTCTTTAGCACCCGTCTTTGAGATTATGCGCTTGCCCGCCTCATTTAGAGATACCGCGATAGACTCTGGGATTGACTGTATGGAAGAATCTTTTACGTAGACCCAAGTAAGCCCCTTCAATCCGAGGTTCTTGGCTATTTCGACAAGCTCGAGCATGAAATTTTTGTCGATCTTTGATTCCTTTTGACCGAACTTAGCGCCGAATGCTATTGCACTCACTTTACCACCGCCGTCAATAACCCTTTTTATTATATTATAATCGCTATCTTTAAAGCAATCGGTTATATTGACTATTTTATAATCGAAACGCATATCCGGTTTATCGTTACCGTAATTCCCGAGTGCATCATAGTAGTCCATGTGTTTAAACGGCGTTTTGAGCGGCTTCTTAAGCACTTTTTTGAACAAGGATTTTACCAGCCTCTCGATTAAATCTTGTATATATTTTTCATTTTTAAATGAAACTTCAAAATCTATTTGTGTAAATTCAATCTGCCGGTCCTCACGAGGGTCCTCATCCCTAAAAACTCTGGCAACTTGGAAGTATTTGTCCAAGCCCGAAACCATACAAAGCTGTTTGTATATCTGGGGTGACTGTGGAAGCGAAAAGAATTTTCCCTTATTGGTCCTGGATGGCACGATGAACGTTCTAGATCCGCTCGCATCATAGGTGTCTCTTACAAAGTTCGGTGTTTCTAGCTCCAAGAACCCCTCTCCCCAAAAAAACTTACGTATGGATTTTGTAAGCGCATCCCTAAATTCTATATTTTTTATCATCTTTTTCCTTCTTAAATCTAAGTATCTATATTTTAGACGCGAGTCTTCAGCTGGTAGAAACTTCTCTTTCTCTTCGATTATTTCGAACGGAGGAACTTTAGATTTACATATGACCTCGAAGGAATGTGCGAGCACTTCTATCTCCCCGGTAGCCTTTTCTTTGTTAATGGCACCTTTACCACGAGCCCTTACTTTCCCGGTTATGCTTATAACCCATTCTCTCCCTAACTCATCCGCTCTTTTTTTTAGCTCTTTTTCGAATATCACCTGAGTTATTCCATACCTGTCTGCAATGTCGACAAAAAGTTTTCCTTTGTGAGCTCTTATATACCTGCACCAGCCATGTAAAGTTACCACGTCTCCTATATCTCTTCCACGCAGCTCTCCACAGTTTTTATCCATACTATGTATACAAAAAATATGTATATAAAAACAATACGCAGTTGGAGTTGTGGCCTGAATTCGCAGGACGTTTAAAAACCAGCCTAGCTTAGACTTCGACCTTCTGTAAGGTATCTATTAAAATTTCTACTCTTTTTATTACGTCTCTTGGTTGTATCCCATATTTTCTAGAAACGGTTCCGACTATAAAATTGATTACATTCTTATTTTTAGAGTAGCGCTTCACTATATCTTTTTCCGCCTTTAGCATTTCTAGTATCGCTGCGTCTATTTCGTCCTTAGAGAATTTTCTAATTTCTATCCTTTCCCCTTTTTTAATTTTGTTTACCGTCTCTTGATTTATAGCGATTCCGTTGATAACCAACTTTAACAATTCCTCGAATACATTAGCGTCTTTTGTCTCATTAAATCTTTTGGCTATCTCAAGCGTAGCGATTAGAGACTTAAAATCATATTTTTTCTCATATTTGTATAAAATACCGAGTGCATCTTTATCGAACGCAATGAGCTCCAAAATAGTTTTATATGAAGAATTATGTGAACGTGCAAGTTCAAAAGCGGCTCTGGTTGGCATCTCCACGGGAGTCGTCTCCAGGTCTTCCGTGCTATAAAATCCCAAATCCGGCTCGAAAATAAATCCGTACTCTTCGTCACTTTCTTTCTTTCGCGATGATTTTGTTGTGTTCGACTTTTCATCAAATGAACGCGTCTCCACTTCGATTTTTCCATTATTCAGAAGGATTGCGTTCTGCCGCGATATCTCATACTCCGCTGCCGAAATAAGATTTTTTATCCCGGTGACATTTTTTACTTCTACCCGTTCAGTACCCAATGAGATGTTTAAATCCGCTTTTATTTCTTGATTAATGTCGATTCCCTGATAATACAGAATTGTCCTTAATGTAAATATTGTTTCTCTTAGCTCTTCCTCCGTCGTTATATCCGGCTCGGTTACAACTTCAATCAATGGAATGCCAGAACGGTTAAAATCTATTAGTGTATGTCCTTCAGATCGTATAATTCTTGCAGGATCCTCTTCTATTTGGACTCTCCTTAGGTGTATTTTCTTTTTCTCTAGTTCTATAAAACCGCCTTTGCCTATGCATTCTGAAAGCTGAGTTATCTGAAAAGACTTGGGCAGATCTGGATAAAAGTAAACCTTCCTTATAAAGGAGATTCTATTAGTTATATCACAATTTAGTGCAATAGAAACGGACTTGGCTACCCGCACAGCCTCCTTATTTAAAGTCGGCCTTGAGCCGGGAAAACCCATACATGTTGGACAAACATTCACGTTGGGTTCATGCGCTTCCTCTGTTGAATCGGAACAGAAAAGCTTTGTCTTTGTAGGCAGCGCGACGTGGATTTCGAGTCCTATTTTCATAATGCACCGATGTTATACTTAAATTTGTAATCAAAAATGTTTTCCCAGCTATCTATGAATGAAAGTGCGGCATAGTCATTAAACTGGTCGGTTACTATCTGAGCCCCTATAGGCATACCTGCGAGATAGTCATAAGTAAAGGACGCATGTGGGAATCCACAGAAGTTCGGAGGTATTGTGAATGCGTCCATTGCATAGCTTTGCGTTGGTGACAGTTTTTTAACTTCATCGATTTTTGGCGTTTGGATCGGCATTGTCGGGGAGATCAATAGACTGTCCTTTAAAAGGCGTTTAATTCTGTTGATAAGGAGCCTGCGGATTTTGAGTGCTTTTACGTAATACTTATCTTTAACGCTAGCGCTTCTGACAAAGGTTCCAAGCACTATCCTGCGTTTCGCCTCCATACCGAATTGGTTTCTGGCTTCTGTAAAAAAATCGTTATACTTCTTTGAAAAATCTTCCACCTTGAAACCATATTTAAAACCGGTGTATCTTGCAAGATTTGTAGACGCTTCTGCAGTTGACACGATGTAGTAAGCAGGGATAGAATGCTCTATCTCCGGCAGGCTCACGTATTCTATTTTGTAGTCTAAACTTTTAATCTTGTCCAAAAACCTTAGAAAGGCAGATTTTATTTTTTCATCGGTTTTATCCATAAGCTCAGTTATAACTGTAAGCTTTGCTTTTGGATTGTCTGTCAATGGCTGTGAAGAAGAAGTTGTATCTTTACCATCCCTGCCAGTACACTGCTTTAAGACAGTGCGAATGTCTGCCGCGGATCTTGCCATAAAACCAATCTTATCTAGAGAATTTGCATAATCTATAAGACCGTATCTTGAAAGTGCCCCATATGTTGGGGTAAACCCTACAACACCACAAAAAGCGGCTGGCGCTGATATGGACCCTCCAGTGGATTCCGCTACGGCAATATGATATTTTAACAAAGCCGTGGCTATAGCGGCGCCACTGCTAGACCCCCCTGCCACGTAATCCGAATTTATAGGATTTTTTGCGGGTTTTTCGCAGTTTATTCCGAATGAGCCGAAACCGAATTCATCCATGTTCGTTTTACCAAGAAAGGAAAAGCCATTATGTTTAAACTTCTCTACAACAGTAGCGTCGAATGGAGGGGTATATGTTTTCAATATCTTCGAAGAGGCAGTACTTTCAACGCCGTTTACACATATATTATCTTTAACGCTAAATGGAAATCCAGAGTTTATCTCATCGTTTATAATGTTAAATGCATTAAGTTCAGCGTTCTTTCTTTTCAGTTCCTCTATTATTTTAGTGTAATAATCCTTAGGTTTTTCCTTTGATTCAAACTCTGAAATGTAACTCCTCATATCTCTGGGCCTATGACATAAAATCGGTATGTCTTGGTATTCTTCAATAAATTATGCTTTTCCTTGAATTCTTTTGCGATATCCTCCCTAAACTCAGATTTAAC
>JAJZNV010000025.1 GCA_021852265.1 Nanobdellota archaeon | reverse complement strand
AACTCTGAAATGTAACTCCTCATATCTCTGGGCCTATGACATAAAATCGGTATGTCTTGGTATTCTTCAATAAATTATGCTTTTCCTTGAATTCTTTTGCGATATCCTCCCTAAACTCAGATTTAACTTCAGTAGGATGATATGCCGGTTCAAGATCTTCGCAATTTACATTATCAAGTTTATCGAAATACTGCAAAATATTTTCTATGTCGGTTTTTATTTTAACATAGTCCTTTTCACTTAATCTAAGTCTGACATTCTCAAGCAGAGATTTAAACTCGCTGTCATCCATAGATTAGAAAATCCAGTTTTGTTTATAACTCTTTAATTAAAGCAGATGTGATAATCAAGGTTAGTTTAATCTAACTCAAAGAACCAGACAGCTATTTAGCTTGCAGTAACTCCTATTTCTGCATGTGTCCCACTGGCACCGAATAAATTTATATTGTACAAGTTACCGGCTATAAGCGCTGCAAATGGAGGCTGTATGACAACCGCCTGCCCATTGGATTGCATTTGGGATGCAGGTCCTAATGTTAGCTGTCCACTGATTGTAAACGTAAATGTAGAACCTGCTGCTAGCGTGTAGCCTTTTGGTATCTGAATGCCTTCCGGAACTTGGACTGTAAGATTCGCCGCACTCCCGCTTATAACACTTGAAGCCCCTTGATTTGCATTATCTGCAACATTTTGATTTGACCCCGGCTGCGCATTCGTTATGTGCGTTTGACTCATCAATGACACTGGCGGGAATCCAAGCGTGCCATTCGGGAATATCATCCACCCCATTGGCGTATTTTGTGCTTGTGAAAGCGCAGACGGTGGTGGTGTAGCCGTTGGCATTTGCATTCCTGGAGGGAATTGAATATAAAGTGTAGTTCCGGTAGGAAGTGCTATCGAAACTGAACCGGCAGGTATAGTAATATTCTGTGGCCCGGTTTGCTGCGTCGAGTTTTGTGCAGGTGGCATTGGTGGAGTACTGGTTTCAATTACGCTGTCTCCCTCAATGTTCAGTAAAGCACCGGTTGAATTTACAGATATTGCATATGCAGGGTGTATTAAATTAAGCATGTAGAACGTACCCGATATAGTACCTGATCCGTTGGATGGCTGAGACGGTGAACTGCTATTTGGAGGCAATGTGGTATTTTGAATAGTCGGAGGGGGGGGGGCATTTGTATAACCGACGTGGTGTTTAATACGGTCCCATTTGGAAACGTTATAATAAATTTCGGAGGGGGAGTGTAATTTGACGGTTGTGGAAAGCCACTCGGAGGTGTAATAGGCATCATTAAAACCATAGCAGGCATGTGGAATAACATGCTGACTGGTGGCGATGGGAAATATACTTTTTTGGAGCCATCGATCATTAGTCCATTCAATTGCACACTGGCATTTCCGGTATTCTCTACTGTTACGCTAACATTCGTAAAATTCCCATTTACATTTATAGAAGCCGAAGTTATTTTGATGGAAGGGGTAACGGAATGGAAAATCTCGGATGCGTTGTATTTTTGAGAAAAGCCCAGTTTTTGACCAACCTTTGGAGGCGGTGGCGTAGGTCCACCTACAGACACGTTTGATGAACCGCCTGCAAATACATTTTCAGGAGTTATCACTGCCCTTACGCTTGGCGTTAAAACGTAGATTGTCTTATCAACAGTCTCGATAGCGGTTACGGAAGGCACCAAGTCTATTATTGCATTTCGCTGTCCCGTTACGGTATTATTATTAGTAAGATTTATGGTGAGGGTCCCTTCCCCAATAACTACTGTGCTATTTTTACCACCAATAGTTATGACTGCATTCGAGATATTCACTTTAATCTGTGTCACCTTAGACCCATTTGGAACGTTGATCGCGGCCAGGACTATCGATGCATTCTGGAGATCGAGTACATTCACTGTCCCGCTACCGGGTAAAGATTGTATATTTGTGCTGCCATTTCCGGAGACAGATAGCTGCAATGCTGAGTAAGTAACAAAAAGAGCAGTTGTTCCGCTTGGAACTGTTGCAGGGTCTGTAAGGCTGAGCAAGAAATTCTTTTGTGAAGAAGTTGTCTGTGCTGCCGGAAAAAGGATATTTCCAATCAAAAAGTAACCAGAAACCAAAGCTATGGCGACTACGACAACGGCCAGTAACAAATACTCCCTGAAGCTCATAGAGCTGTAATGTAGTTGCTATTTAAATACGTGATTATACGGTATTCATTACTATCAGAGGATATTCTCATTGTCTTGAAAATTAGAAAATTTAACGCTTAAATTTAGAGATGGTTACGTTTGTTAATGGAAATTCCGACCATGTCCCCGGGAGTGTCTGAGGTAATGTATCTACTGGTTCGTGAGCCGCAGAGATATTTTTATTATAGAAATCTATTAGAAGGGCACCTAAAATCACTAATTGAAGAACATGCGAAGTTATACGTTCTCTTAGAACATAAAATGAAAGAGCCAGGTATATTGAATACCGTCGATTACCTGTGCAGTTACCCATTGGCGTTGCTACTATCACGAAAAATTGAAAAAGTTATTCTCTCAGACTACTCGGGATTTGGCATAAGATTAGAACCAAAGGATGCACGCCTGGAAAGATTGCTTAAAGAACGCGGGCACGCAAAATTATTTTAGGGCTTATGATAACAATTGATGAAAAAGGAGTAACTCTAAAGGGATGGGTCGAAGGCGTTAGAAACCTTGGTAGTCTGGCGTTTATAACAGTTAGAGACATAAATGGCACTTACCAAGTGACTATATTAAAGAATAAAAATCCAGAACTATTTGAACTTGGGAAATCCTTGCGCAATGAATCGGTTATAGAAGTTTCTGGCGAAAAAAAAGAAAATCCTAAAGCGATAAACGGATATGAAATAATTCCGGACCATGTTATGTTACACACCGAAGCAGAGCAGCCGGTTCCGTTAAACCTTAACAAAAACGTTGAATCCTCATTGGATAAGGATTTGGATTACAGGTTTCTGAGCTTAAGAAAAGAAAAATCTTCTGCTACGTTTAAGATTCAGAGTACCGTAAGTAACAGTATCGTACGATTTTTCGAGGCTGAGGGATTCTACCAGATACACTCTTCAAAAATTGTCTCTCAAGCTACCGAAGGAGGCGCGAATGTATTCCCGGTGGTATATTTCGACCGAACCGCATATTTAGCGCAATCTCCGCAATTCTATAAACAGATGACGATGGCTGCAGGATTTGAAAAGGTATTCGAGATCGGACCGGTATTCCGTGCAGAGCCACACCATACTTCCCGACACCTATGTGAGTACACAAGTGTTGATCTTGAGATGAGTTTCATAAAATCATACGAGGATATTATGGAAGTAATGGAGAAGATGATAGCCCATATATATAGAGACGTTGAAAAGCACAATAAACGTGATCTTGCTGTTTTCGATATAAAATTAGAGCACCCAAAAACACCTTTCCCAAGAATCACAATGAAGGAGGCTGCGGATATTCTAAAAGACTATGGGAAGAGAGTTGTTGATGATGTCGATCCGGAAGGGGAACGAATACTCGGCAAATATGTAAAAGACAAGTACGGAAGTGATTTTTTCTTCCTCACGGAATTTCCTTGGAGCGTCGCGCAATTTTATCACATGAGAAAGGAAAATGACAAAAATATTACGTATCGCGCGGACCTGATATACAAAGGACTTGAGATAACGACGCTTGCGCAAAGGGAACACCGTTACAAAAAACTTTTGGAACAAACGAAAGAGAAGGGGTTAGACGCTGAAAGATTCGCGTTTTACCTTGATTGTTTTAGATATGGAGTGCCTCCTCATGGAGGTTCAGGTACAGGACTAGAACGAATAGTAAAGCAGATGCTTAATCTGGAAAACGTCGCCGAAGCTACACTGCTTCCAAGAACGCCGGAGCGCGTAACTCCATGAGTTATAACTAATTCCAAGTCTTAATTCTAAAGCACACCTAATGCAAACCAGCTCCGGTTAAAATTGGTTTTTAAATTCTATCTAATTTAGATGAATGTAGGGAGTCAAGTCCCGCTTGAAGGGCTGTGGACCCTGCATAGGGTAAACCGGCCTTGGTGCATTTTCCTCTGGATTGCAGCTCAGAAAATTTTTGTAACTGCCTGCTCTCGACGCAGCCATACTGTAACTATTGCCAAAGATGCTCACACATTCGATTAACTCAGTTAAAGATTTTTCCATATTAGTTATACCCGATGTACGAATCACTGCTCTTTGGATTAAATGTTCCCTTTGCAATGTTAAATAATAATCTGTAGTTTTCCTTCGGACTAGTACTAGAAGAGCATACATCCTTTACAAATTTCTTCCCACTGCAGGTTATGATGTAAGCAGAGCGTGTTTTAAAATCAAAAACGTACAAATCGTGACCAAGCCCCTTATATATCTCTGAAACATTGCCATCTGGTAGAGTTTCGATATTGATACCTGCCTTTGTCATTAACCTATCAGAAGTTGTCAGCAGTTCCTCTCCCTGGGATATTGATGCAGAAGCTATCCTACTTAAAAGTTCAGCCAATCCTGAATTTTCCTTAACGTTTTCACCAAACTCCAATGTTGCATTACCTTCATCGTCTTCATCTTCCATAATTACCTCCAACCAAAGAAATATAGAAACTCTCTAATATTTATAGCTTAAAAATTGTAATAATTACAGAATGTCTTTACTGACAGCGGCGAACAAGCAAGCCAGGAAAGAATATTTTTATACTGTCAAATAATCGGGTGATTAATTTTTAGCAGTTTTAAGGCTGTCAATAAGATCTCTCAGCTCTTTTATACTGTCGCTTATTGTTGGGATGAGCCTGTCTATTACCTTTTCAAACGCCTGTAATTCTACGTTTACATCTGCAAGGGTTTTATTGTACTCTTCTGTTTTCCCAAGCATTACGTTCTGCAGATTATCAATTCTCTGGTTAAGTTTTGACACCCTATCATCAATATTCCCCACATCAGCATTGCTGGATTTCATACCATTTTTTAGCGCAGTGATGTCTGCAGCCGCTGACTGCCATTTTTCTTCTATTATTTGCTCAAGAACCTGCTGTATCGTGTCAAGTGCTTGGTCACTCAAACCACCTTTCTTTGAATCTGTGCGTGCGGTTGACATTGAGCTCTGCGGTGCCTGTATTGATGATGCAATCTGCGCCGGCGTACTATCTTGCTGCTGAAAACTTCCAAATGACTGTGGCATTGTGACAGGTTGTTTTTGCTGTGGAGGATTATTTTGAGGGCTCCCTGCAGCGAGAGTTGCATTCACAAGTGCATTTTTTATTGCTGTGCTATCATATCCCTGCTGCCTTAGATTGTCTATTATATCTTGTTCGCTCATACCACTTTGCACCATCTCTGTAACATCTGGAACTTCTCCATCTTCTTTCTTCTTAAAAGCATCTAAAAGACTCATATGTTAACTCCATTTTTTACTATTCATGTACTCATCTACGATTTTAATAACGTCATCTTTGCTTAAAAACCTTGAGGGGTCTATGAATTCAAGATATTTATCCAATACTTTTATGTCCTGCAATTTAGCAAATTTCTCCGTCTGCCTTTCAAGCCTGTCCATAGCATCTTCCACTTCCAATAGTTTAGTTTTATTATTAGACATATCACTCATTAGTCCTTGCAAGGCTTCTTTTATCTCCTTATACTTATCCAAATTATTTTGATCTACCATTCGGATGGTGTCCTTCAACTGAGAAAGCCTCTGATCAAAAATTTTCATTGATTCTCTCAACTCAACAACATTTTTTACAATGTCAGTTCCCTGGTCCATGAATACTTATTCAATTCGCGGCTTTTATGCCTTTCGTGTCTATGCGATTTTTAATGGAAATTTGTGCGAGAGAGGTTAAGGCGAAACCCACGTAACATTTATGGCTACGCCATTGTTATTGTTCCCGCTGTAATCGTTTGCATTTCCATTCAGAGGCCACCAACCGACAAGTCCAGCATTCGAGAGGGGCGCACCACCAATTCCCTCAGAGTACAGCGTTGAAACCTGCGAAGGGGAAAGCTTTGTATTATAAATTTGGATATCCGCCATTTTTCCAAAATTTAGAGTATAAAGAGCCCCGCTACTACCAGAAATGTAAACGTTTGACGAAGTGCTTACGATGTGAGAAGTTCCCCAACATTGAGTTAGTGTTTGGGCCGTACCATTCAAATACATCTGTGCATTGCCTGTATAATTTCCATTATAAAAAATCGCAGTTACGTATATCCATTGATTTTGTAGAAGGCTTGTTCCATACACATCCGATGCAAACGTATTAAATCCAAAACAAGATGGGTCAACTATATAAAGCTCTGAATTTTGGAATGCAATCGGCGTTTCTGCGTAATAACCCGCCCAACGAAGCCAGAAACTAACAGTATCATATGTTCCGACTCCTGTAGCAATTTCGCCATCACTTATTCTAATCGTACTTTTTTGGGCATTGGATGACATTTCAAAACCTGCAACGGTTGTTTGTATATTTTTAACCGACGTTCCGGAAACAGTACCAGTAGAGAAGTACGGTCCTATGAAAATTTGCCCAGGTTCCTTGTAGGTAAACGATACCTGATTAGAGTAGGATGAGCCTTGAGAAGTTGTACATGCGCCGGGTATAAATACCATCTGAGACTGACTGGGAGGAAGCACTACTGAGATGTTTAAGTTTACTTTCTGTCCTAATGAGGAAGTAGTGTTTATTTTTGTTATGTTGATGAGATTACCTATCCCATTGGTTATCTGTATCTGTAATGCCCCTCCTTGAATGCATTGTGCCTGTACACCGAAATTCGAGAAGCCTGTTATTGAGGTTGATGCTGAATTTGTTGGTGAAAAGATTCCGAGACTGTATAACCCTGCTGCCACTATGACTATGATCAATATGGCCCAGCCATACGTCATCATGTACTCTAAGGCTGATTGAGAATGCTTTGATTGAAGAGTCGTCAGTTTAGTTGTGCATGTAGAATAGAAACCACGCACACTGCTTTTCTTAGACATAAGGAAACATATTATTTTGGGATTTAAATGTTTAACAGCCATTTCTATAATGAATTGCGTTCAAACGTCTATTTTAGTTTCTTTTTCTAAATCAATCATGAGCGGTCTTATTTTTTGTATCTCAGCCAGGAATATGCATATTTTTCCGCTTGCTTCATCAAAGTTCCTTTTTAATATTAAGATTTAGTAGCTGTCAAAACGTCATTTAAATCGAAGACTAATTCCTCAAAAGAGAAATATAAGATATTTTTCGAGTCTATTCCTTTGCTGAGAAGTTCATCTATCAACTGAAACGTAATTACCATTTTACCAAGCGTCTTAAGCCATATATCAAAAGAATCTGCCGCCTGTTAAGACCCCTGAAGCAAGAGCGTATAATTGCCTTTTATAAGTTTGCAACGGTTCTTTCCTTACTGCAATGCCTTTCCACCACGCATTGAACTTCTCCAGATCACCTATCTGCATAATTACATATGATGTAATTATTTACTTTGCTGATTTTAACAATGTTTTGCAGGCTTGCAATTCAAACCGTTTTATGGATGCAAAGACTAGAGACGACAAACGGCGACGCCTACTTTCGTATCAAAAGTGCCTTATCACACGTTATGGGGAGACCCAGTTTATACTCGAAATGGCGCCATTGTTATTGTTCCCGCTGTAATCGTTGGCATTCCCAGCAAGCGGCAACCAAGCCACTAAATGATTTGTAGTTACTGGCGCGCCGGAATACCCTTCTGAATATAAGTCCTGTATCTGAGATTGGGATAACGCTGTGGAGTATAACTGTACATCCGCAACCTTCCCATTCAATTGATAAGTGCCGGTTATGTATGTACTCCCATCAGAATACGTATCGGGGGTGCCCCCTAACGTATAAGCAGAAGATGCACATGTGCCATCAAGACAGGTTGTTTCCGTCGCGGACCCCGACGAAGTGAAATTAAAGGTTACAACAACTAACTGCCATTTATTGTAAGGAGCATACATAGTTGGCCCTGCTTCAGCACCCCTGTTTACCCCGCCACAACCAGCAGTACCATTCCATTCATAACCAAAGAATTCAAAATGTGTTGAGTTCTTGCTGCTCTTGTAAAGACCACCTACACAACCCTGATATGTCATTATCCCTGCGCCACATGCATTAGAAGGACTACCGCATGGCGAGTAGGCGTGTAGTGTGTTCGTCCAATACAGCAGTGTATATCCGTAATTGCTGGCTCTACCATGCCATAGACCGTACATTGTTGTTGAATTGTGGATCATTATATAACTTGAATTGGTATAGTTTGCGACTAGCGGCTGAGAATATGACGAAGCCGACTTCCCAAAGTAACTTCCATTAGAAAAAAAGGGTCCGGGAGTGATCTGACTAGCCGTTACGTAAGTTATAATTGCTGCACCGGAATATTGCTGGTTGGCTGCAGTTGGACATGCATTCAGCACAAAAAACTCCCCAGATTCATCTGATTGGAGTATTGATGAGTAGGGTAACGCCGCACCAACTTGCCCGGGGGAAGACGCGTTTATATATGTTATTTCAACTGGAACGTTCTGTGTATTCTCTACATTTAATAGAAGTGCCCCTCCTGGAATACACGTTTGTGTAACTGCAAATCCTGTAAATCCGTTAACTGTATTTTGAGTATAATTAGACGGAGAGAAAAAACCAAATTCGTACAACAATATTAAAGAGAGGCTTATTACCGCAATGGTAAAACCATAAATAAAAACTGTCTCTAGTGCAGACTGGGAACGTTTCATACGATAGTGTAAACTCCCAATAATTTAAGTATTAGTTATTAGGTATTAAAATTACAAACACAAAGTATTTATATTATATACTTTCATTACTTAAGTATGGTAAAAAGTGAGACTAGTGTTGAAGACGTTTTAAAACGTGTGGTTAAAGAGAAAGGCGTGAAGCTTGATAGTGGTTGTGTAATAAGGTTGGATGAGCTCGTAAATGCTGGCTTAGTAGAAAATGACCTAGAATTTTTTGTAGCTGCACAAGGTGTCGAGCAAAAGCTTTATGTTATTGGGCCAAAGGTAGGGCTGATGGTGATACCTGGGAAGGGTGCATTTGATATAACGCCAAGCGAGTATTCTATACTTGAGTCGCAACTTAGGCACTTTTCGAAAGGTAGATACGCGGAGGCGGATGCCGGCAGAGCCTACGCTTGATAAATAGTGTTTAAATCTGAGTTGGGATGCCGTGTAATTTTATGTCTACAAATTATCAATGCACTGTACATGACAAAAATCTTTGCCTAGAAGATCGGCTTGAAGAGCTGATTTCTAGGGTAAAAACCGGCACAGAAAAGGGGCTCTTTGACACGAGATACTCGCGCTACCTACAAACGGATATTGCAGGATATTCTGTGGATGCTTTAGATTTAAGAGTATATGCGCAATATGCATGTGGACCCGATAAGATTTCTTTTAACTATGATGGGTGTGACGTGCTTGATGATAATCATCTTTTAAATATAGTCCTTCATGAAAATGCACATAGAATATTATTTAAACTGGCCAATAAGAAGGGACATAGATTTTCTTGGTACAAAATATATAAATCTCTTAAGGACTCTGCAAAACCGCTCTACTCTACCTGTGGAAAATATCCTTCCGTAAAAGATTATCTGATGTCTAAGATTGGTTTAATGTAAATCATAATACTTTGATAGAAATCTTCTTTCGCTTGCTTTCCAAAGTCACATAAGTATAAATAAAGTTTTTAAACTGACGGATTCTAAGGTTAGTAGACACTTATGTCAAAAAATATACGAAGAGGTCATGCAAGTAATGTGCGTTGCGCGTCATGTGGTCAATTAACCAGAAGGGATAGGTCAGTTTACCTTTTTAGGGATGGAATAAAGGCGTATTACTGTCCAGACTGTGCAAAGAAAATCCATGGATCTAGATTATACAAAGGAATACCTAAATTTGTAAGAAGACCAGTCGGACCTCGGGTAAAAAGAAAGTTTGCGATATATTCTAAAGCTGAAACCGAACCGCCGCAAGCGGAGCAGGCTCCTGAGGAAAGACGGGAGGAGCCAATGAATGAAACGGATAACGAAGCTAACGGTGCAGCCGATAAATAAGTTGTCAATTTTAGAGTATGATAATAAGATTTAATATCAAACTTTTGTTATGGATTTCCTTCCTTGTTGTGGTGACTGTGATTGTATCCTACTTCCTATTAACAAATAAGCCTTCAAGCACGGGTCCCTCACCATTACCAAGTAATGTTGTATATGCACTCGAATATTTTAATGCAGCAAACAGCAATTCTACGATTTTGGTCCCCTCTGAATATTACACACAGGCGTCTTTATACAGCATAAATAACAATAAGGTCATAGAAAACGACTCGGAATATGCCAACATTCTTTTGAAAAATGAGAGCTACCCAAATGTTAACTTCGTACTAATAGACATGAATACGCTGAATTCCCTGTCAGAACTTTATGTGGATGCTGGTTTAAATTTAAATTACAGCATAACTACGTTTCCAACCACTTACAGCATAACTAATCTAAGTAGCGGCGATAGAAATTGCATAGATTATGTCAATAAAACTGATATGTTTGCACAATGCTCTTTGTTTGTGTTTGGAAAGCGACTCGGACCTGTTGCACTGGTGACTTTCCCAGGAAGTTCTACAGTGGACCCAGTAAATGCATCTGTATTTTATAATGGAACTGCGATGAATTACATACGTTCCGCCGTGCTTTCAAATAGCACTAATTTTAGACCGGGTGTTATGTTCGTCTATGTCAACTTAGTCACCATGTACCTACCAGAAGAGCTAATGAATACATTTTATGGAAAAGAAATGTTCCTTCCACTTGGCATGGCTAAAAATATTTTTGACGGTTTTGGAGAAGCCAGAACAATAAAATTGAATTGATGCTTTAATAATTTTCTTCGGCTAATTCGCGCACGTTAAAATTTTCATCTCGTTCGGATGAATCCAAAAATTCTGATATAGCTTTCTGCTGGCCGTCGAGAGAAGGAATTAATTTCTTATTTATCGAGTTATATACAACTTTTGTTTTGTATGTGCCTTCAGCCAATTTCTTTATACGCAGGTAAGCATTCGCATCTTCAATTAGCTCCGCAATTAACTTCCCAAATTTTTCACTTGAATTCGAAACCCGGAAGGACGTAGTAAATTTTCCGTACCCTCTTTTAATAAACATGTTTTTTAGGATAAATGATGGCACAACAGTGCCGATAAGGTTATCTTTCTTAAAATCGAGTGAATAATTTGCCGTTATCATATTTGATGCTGAAAGTATGCTCTGAACTCCGTCAAAGGATAACGCAAAATCTATCTGGTCCATTGTAGATTTTACCACCTCTTTATCCAGCTCCAGATTTTTCCTGTAATTTAGAAGATCTGACAGAATTATAGTTGTCAATAGAACCATTTTCTTTTTAAGGACGGTTTCGCCGTAATCTACAAGGACCCTAAGTCGTCTAAGCTTTAATAAATCGTTTCTGGTCTTCTTATATTCCATTTATTTACCGTATTTATCCACAAAATTTTTGTCTATTCGCGGAAGTGATGGCAGCATTTTCATTATTGACCATGCAATATCTAGAGTTTCCTTTATATCACGATCTTCATCGAGCCCCTGCAGAATAAATCTATTTTCGAATTCATTCAAGAAATTCAGATAGTTCTTATCCTCATCTGAAAGAGCGCTATCTCCTATCAGAAGTGAAAGGTTTCTCGCATCTATCCCTTTTGAAACGGCAAAATAAAGCTGGTTGGCAACCTGTCTATGGTCTTCTCTTGTAAACCCTTTTCCAATCCCATTATCCATAAGTCTTGACAAAGAATCCTGAACGCTTATTGGAGGAGATATCTTTCTATTGAATAGATCCCTACTAAGCACTATCTGACCCTCGGTTATATAACCAGTTAGGTCAAGAACGGGGTGGGTTATATCATCAGATGGCATGGTAACAATAGGCATTATGGTTATACTGCCATTAACATCCTTTATTTTACCGCAGCGCTCATAAATTAATGCTAAATCGGTATATAGAGAGGAGGAATAGCCTCTCCTACCAGGTATCTGCTTCCTTTCAGCGGATAGCTGCCTTAACGCATCTGCAAAACTAAGCATATCAGTAAGAATAACAAGAACATCATACCCTTTTGTAAATGCCAGATATTCTGCATGTGTTAATACTACCTTCGGAAGTGTTATTCTCTCTATTATAGAATCACTGGCGCGATTTATGAAAAGTGCAGTTCTATCTGCGTTCGGAGAGTCGAATAAGCCCATAAATTTATTTGCCTCCCGCTCAGTCACTCCCATAGCGCCGAAAAGAATCGCGAACTTATTCCCTTTCATGGTTTTTGCATTCCTCACTATGCTTATTGCGATATCACTGCCCGGCAGCCCACTACCCGAAAATATCGGTAGCTTCTGGCCCATAACCAGAGAATTTAGACCATCTATTGCGGATATCCCGGTTTGTATGAAATCTTTTGGTTTTTCGCGCACGGCAGGATTGATAGGATTCCCGTACACTGTTACTTCCCGTTCTGATACTATTTTTCCCCCGTCAATCACATCTCCAAACCCATTAAATACCCTGCCGAGAATGTGTTCTGTAACACCAGTTGAAAAGACTCTGCCCTCAAAGGCGACTCTGGTAGAGGTTTTTATTAAACCATGTATTGACGAAAAAGCTTCGATAAGTGCATCTCCCCCCTTTGCACTTATGACTTCTCCAAGTATCTCTTGGTCCTTAAACTTTACCCTGCAGATATCACCATTCATGGCATTTGCTACTCCACGGACCAGTATTAGTGGGTCCTTCAACATTTCTACGGTTTTATACGATTCCATTTATTTCTTGTCGGTGTTCAGGTCGCTAACCTGCTTCTCCAAGACATCAAGTGCGGATTTGTGCCTTAAATTTGACATGTTTTCCCATATTGAATTGGCTTTTAGGTCTCCATACCGTATTCCTGTGTCTAGTAAAGCATTTACCTTGTCGATAAGTTTTGAGACTATTTCCATCATCTTATATGTGATTTTTATATCTGTATAGGAGTCTTCTTCATCAAATGCATTTTGCTGTAGAAGGTACAGTTTTATGACGTCTGCCATACGCAAAATTGCCGCCTGTTTATCCGGCAGAGCATCTCGTCCAACAATTGAGGCTATTTCATTTATCTTGTCTGAATCTCGCAATAAATCTAGTATCTTCTTAGAATAAACATAAAACTGCTTTCCTATCTTTTGTTCATAAAATGGGCGCAGGTTCTCGACGGCCAGAGAATAACTATCTGTCCAATTTACCGGCGGATAATGCCTAGCGTTTGATAGTTGTTTATCTAGTTCCCAGTATGCGTCAACCAGTCGTAGTGTCGTCTGTGTCACCGGCTCTGAAAAGTCTCCACTGGGGGGAGAAACTGCACTTATTATCGTTATGGAACCTGTACGATCGTCACTGCCTAAAGTTCTCACTATGCCTGCCCTACTATAAAATGAGGCTAAGCTATTGAAAAGCGAGGCTGGAAAACCTTCTTCGACGGGCATTTCGCCGAGATCGCTACCTAGTTGTCTTAACGCCTCCGCCCATCTCGAGGTGCTGTCCGCGGTAAGCAAAACGGAATAGCCCATATCCCTATAAAATTCGGCTATTGTTACACCCATAAAAATGCTCGCCTCTCTGGCGACTATAGGCATATTTGAAGTATTGGCTATCAAAACAGTTTTATTCATTATTGATTTTCCAGAATGCGGGTCCATTATCGACGGAAAACTATTCAAAACGTCAGCCATCTCATTACCACGCTCCCCACATCCAACGTATATTGAGATATCCGTATTTGAGAACTTTGAAAACTGTTGCTCGCTGACTGTTTTACCGACTCCGAAGCCACCTGGTAGTGTTGCTGTCCCGCCCTTCTGAATCGGGAAAAATGCGTCAAAAACCCTTTGACCCGAAAGTAGTGGCGCGTACACCTCCAATCTGGAGTTTATGGGCCTTCTTTTTTTAACGGGCCATGTCTGAATCATATTTATCTCTGTAGCTGTTCCACTCCCATTTTTTATTTTTGCAATATTTTGGTTTACTGTAAACTCTCCCGAGCTTATACTTAGTATTTCGCCGTCAACTCCTGGCGGCACCATTATCTTTGTATTTATTAATTCTGTTTCCTGGACCCCTCCTAGTATATCGCCACTGCTGACATGGTCCCCTTTCTTTTTAATGGCCTTAAAGTCCCATTTTTTGGTTCTGTCTAACGTTAATATAATTTCTCCTTTACTAAGAAAATTGCCTTTCAGCATATCGAGACGTCTTCCTATGCCACTAAATATGTTTGATAATAGACCGGGTCCAAGTTCTATTGATAAAGGTCTGCCTAGGTCAGTGATGATATCATTTATCCGGAGACCGATGGTCTCCTCATAAGCACGTATTAGAGTATTATCACCGGAAACCGATATTATCTCACCATAAGCACCCTCCGGGCCCATTTGTACCATATTGCCTATATTCGCACCGTTCAAACCGGTTGCGGTAATTATACTTCCCGTTATCGCTGAAATCTTAGATTCCATTCACAGATATTCCAAGCCTTTTTACTAATTTACTTATTTCCTCGCTAACTACGCCCGAGGCTTTTGAATCAAAAATGAAAAAAAACGGGGAATCCGATTCTTCTAAGCTTAACTGTTCTTCTTTACTTAAAAGATCCACCAAATTTTTTTCTATTACTAGAAGAGATACACTTCTATCCGATTTTATTTCGCTTATTGCTCTTCGTAAACCCTGTAAATCATGGGCTAAAAAACATCTATCTATTCCTGCCAGCTTAAAACCATAATAGGTTTCTTCTGACATTATCAAACCTAGATTTCCCATATCGCCCTGAGATTTAGCCGTATCCTGGTTTTAACCGAGAAATAGAGGGATTTCATAAATTTATAGTTTAAGTCTAAATAGTACATATATGACACAATTGCTCCCGGCCCGATAGGGTCTCGTACAGAATAAATTTTTGAAATGTGCTGTAAATAAACTGCCATTTTTAGATCTATCAGATTTTTGTCAACATTCAAGACCTTATAAAACCAGCTACCTTTATGTTCGCCTAAGAAATGCTCAAAATCGGTGCTGTGCGGCAATGCAATCAGTTTCCTTTCTTTTTCGATGATCGGCTTTATACTAGTTGGTGAGATCAAACTTAACTTTAGTAAGTATTGGGACAAAATCTGATCTTCTATTTCCCCTATAGCCATATTTTGGTTTAAATTAAACCCGAATCTTCTATTTATTTGTGCAATGATGGATTTCAAGTCCGCACTGTGCTCAAGACTTAAAAGCTCTGAAGTACGCATAACTTTAACTGCCATTTTAGATTCATTAAAGTTCGTAAGAAAATCCAAAATCTCAAGAATCTCAAATTTCCTAAGAAATAGCACTAGAAATTTTGAGGTTTTAACCATTCTCAATACCCCTTCCGCCTCACGTTTAAATGCCCCTCTGAGCACCATATCCGCATCCTGTAACGAAGAAGACGTGTCTTTAAGCCCAAATCTATGTAAGATGTCCATTATTTCTGATGCTGTAGCGCTTTCCGATAGCGCCCGGAGCCGATTTAGGGGTAGACTTGCGCTACGTAGCTTTAATCGTGTACTGGCAAATGCGTATTCCATCAGGCCTGAGGCGGGTTCGTTTTTATGTAGTTTTCCACTAAATAGTCTACATCTAGATAATATGTCCTTTGTTCAAGCTCTATCATAAAGCCATGCCGCATTGAAGCGTCGTGTTTTGGAGAAAAATGAGAGTCTATTAGCTCGAAATCCAGATTTGCGTATACGTGCCCCTTCCTTTGCTCCGACAATAGTTCTTTTATACGTTGATTAAGTATCTTTGCATACTGTGAATCTTTAGAGAGTTGCTCTAGTATGGCTTCTTTCAGTTCAAGGTACTTTTTAGATAGGGCCTCTTGTATATCTTTATCGTAATCTATCTTTTTCTTAGAATATGTTATTAAGCTCTCTGTCTCAAGGTCCTTAACTATTCCTGCTTTGACGTCTGAAATATGCTGGCTTACTTCCTTTTTGTTATTTGTCCGTATACTTAAGATCTTTTGATTTGCATCTTTTAATATCGCATTTGATTTGTTTTTCGCATCTTCTAATATCTTCTCCGAAGGGTCATAAACCAGCATAAATTATTTAGATAAAAAGCAGATAGATAGCTAATGCAAATCCCAATATGAGTATAGTTTCCGGTATCACTGTGAATAAAAGAGCCAGGCCTAGTTTCTTGGGGTCCTCGGCAACCATGCCCACGCCTGCGGCACCTATCTGAGATTCCGCGATACCTGTTCCAAGCGCTGCTAATCCCAACGCAATTGCTGCGGCGATAGCTACCAAATCAGACACTACCATACAGATTATTAGAACCAATCCTATATAAAGGTACACATTTTAGTTCGGGTTTTTTTGGTTTACTATAAACAGAATCTTACTACTTTTTTGTTACATGCTCCAGTGGTTCATATTCTGTTCCACCACCATTTAAAAATTTAGATAAAAACTCTACATATTCTAACCTTAACGATTGTAAAAATGCGATAAGGGCATCTAATAGGATGTTTAAAAGGTGCAAAAGCACCAATGCGATTACCGCGATAAAGATACTATAGCCTATAAGGGCATTTCCAAGCAAATTTATGAGCATAGCGATCATTGCAGAAGAAAGACCTACTGCAGCTATCCTGATGTAAGACACTACATTTGTAAACAGATTTAGAGCCTGACTGGCCTCGTACAGATTACCTGCACCTATCAGGACTATCGGTAGGGGGAGAATACCTGCCACGTAAATGTTCAGACTATTATAAAAATATATGGAAATCGCCTCAAAAAATATCATAAAATTAAGAAGTAGCCATCCGCTTCCACTTATTATGCTTTTTCTGTTTTTCTCCAAAATGGCATTTATTTCATTAAAAACGAATGCTATTGACAGAATCACTGAACCACCAAAGATTGAACCAAATATTAGTGACAAAACGTTGCTAAGTCTATAAAATAGTAAAGGCTGGATCGAAATTAGATTGCCAAAAAATTCTCCAAAAAGAAAACCAAAAACTATTGAAGAAACTCCCGAAAGGGCGAAAATCCAAAAAAGATTCTTCTTAAAACCGGGGTGTAAATAGTACAATGCAAGTGAACCTACGAGTAGTACCAGCCCATAACCAATATCTCCTACGATAGCTCCGAATAATAACGGAAACGTTATCATCAATGTGAAGGATGGTTCTATCTCCCCGTATTTCGGCACCCCGTAAAGCCATGTAAGAAATGCAAAATTATTGATAACGGGAGCAGTCGGTTTTATGGTTGGTGCTTCTTGTGGGGCAAAATCTGCAGTAATTACTTTAAATCCATTTGACTCCACCGTATGCACTTTAAAGTCATCCGGGGCAAATCCACTAATTATAAAGACTTTTCCTTCGTCGGCTATCTTTCTGATTGCTCTCTTACGTATAACTTCATCAGCTACCGTGTCTATTAGCTGTTGTAGTGATTCTCCATAATGTCCAATAAGTCGGCGATATTCTGACTTTAATCGGCCATATCGCAAGGTCATCTCCCCTAATGCGTTAGTTAACTTTTGGATAATGGCATTGACGTCATCTTTCCCTTCTTTTAAAAGATTATCGATGTTTATTCTTTCTAATTTTCCGCTTTCCTTTGCATTTGACGAATCTATTAGATAAAACCACTTATTTTTGAATTCTACCTTACGTATCGCATCTATTTTCGCATCGTGTTTTGACATTAAAAGTAATATTTTGGCGTCGTGATAATTTAGGAGAGTTATGTCCCTCAAACCGAGCTTGCTTAAAACAATGGCGCTGTCCAAATCCTCTTCTAGTGCTAATTTGCGCTTGTTCGTATCTATAAGCAAAGTGCCTAGCTCCTGCACACGCTTAATTACTTTGCTATCTAGCTTAGACTTTCCCATTAATCTAAACTTGAATTTTTCGTTTAAACCCAAAAAATCAGCAATCTCGTTTTTAACACGCGTTTCTTTAAGTATATCGGATTCGAACGCATGTAGATTCAATTTCGCGTCTACATAGCTTATATGGAATAGACCAAGATCCTGGAGCAGTTTTACCGCACTCTGAACCCGGTTCTTTTCACCTAGGATATAATATTTACTTAATTTCTTGGAAAACGGTATCGCCATATGATTTAATTATTTTTAATATTTCCGGCACGTATGTCGTAGTTATTTTTTTAACCGGAAGTCTATTCACTGTATCAATACTGTGTTCATAGTCCTTTCTCAACTTTGTAAGCATTAGTTCAGTCATGCCTGCATACGTTTTTTGTGTTTTTTCTTTATATATCAGTAATTCTGACTCGGCCTCAGAGAAGAGGTGTGTGCGGTCATTCTTGGCTAGGTCAATCATTTTATCCACCTTGCGCTCT
This sequence comes from Nanobdellota archaeon, assembly GCA_021852265.1. Taxonomy (GTDB): domain Archaea; phylum Nanobdellota; class Nanobdellia; order Parvarchaeales; family Parvarchaeaceae; genus Parvarchaeum. The sequence continues at coordinate 6,365 of JAJZNV010000025.1, read as the reverse complement.
GTCTCAAATATCATTTTATCGGCAGCCCTTTCCGCCGCCTTTATTTTAGCAAGCTCATCTAAGATATCTGCCATAAGAATAATATGCGGTATTGGATTTAAACACTTGGCTATAGTATTTATGCATGCAGGTGTTACGTCGGCTTCGTGTAAAAGATGTGGATAAGTTTAAATCATATTAATATTGTTTATCGAGAAAATTTACAATCTCAAGTTTATTTAAATTTGGTATAGTCTTAATTAAAATCTGATAAATTTAAGCTCCCTTTTGTTAGTGAGTTAGTCACGTAAAGGATGACTGCCTTTGATAGGAAGGGTATTAAATTAGAAACTTTCTAAATAAAAAGTATTTAAGCTATAAAAATTACAATAATAACGTTTACATTATGAAAATTAAGGAGAAGGACACCCGAATCCTAGATGCCCTAAGAAAAGGCGAGAGCGTAAACAGTCTAGCGCAGCGATTTAAGCTTCCGAAATCAACGATATATTACCATCTGACTAAACTAAAAAAAATCGGTTTCATAAAAGGGATAAGGGTTTCGATGGACTACGAGCAAATGCCTGAGCACAGGGCGGCATTGGTTCTAGTCTCGCTGAATAAAACTAACTTAAAAGATGTTAACACTTTCGAAGAAGAATTGCAAAGGAACAGCATCGTTTCTGACATTTATGGTGTAACCGGAGATTGGGATTTCCTCTTAGTAATACACGGGACGAAGCAGGAAATAACAAAGTTTATAATGGAGTCTATTCAATCCATGCCAAATGTTAAGAGAACCCATTCTTTATTTATAATGAAGCATATTGAACTATAATGGGTCTTTCAGAAAATTACAAAGAAACCTTGAAATCATCCGGGATAAAATCTGATTTAGAAACCTATAAGCCAAAGCGTAGGCACGTATACATTATAATCCTAATTGTTGTAATAGCAATCGCTGCGCCGACATATTTTCTTATATTTCAGAACTACACGACATGTTACGGTGCAGCCAACTACCTATCGATGAATACTAGTGGTTCTAACGCCCAAACAATAACCAATTCTTTTTCATTTAAATGCGGAATGAATTCAATTTTGTATTCTTCCATCATTGCTCTTGTAATTGCTATAATATCCTTGTTTCTGCTCAAAGTTTTAAAAACGGCTAAATAGCACGACGCGACAATCATTAGCTATTTAAGCTAGTATGTATTGAATCTATTATGGTACGAAAAACGTGTCACGTATGCGGTGGGCATGGAAAACTTCCATCAAATAAAGTTGGGGTACCGCCAAGAATTTGCCCGAATTGTCATGGGAAGGGTTATACTGATTGGTCTGAGTGATTGATCTCTATAATTTGTTAGACACATAGAAGTGCGTTTGAATCGCACACCCCATACAGTGTATACCGTCCAGTTCTTTCTATTGTTTTTAATATCCCTACAAACTTGTTAAACTCGAGTATGTCCGTCTTACATCAAGGAAGAAGATAGTTATTAAACCTGCGTAGGCAACAGTACTCATAGCTATACTGATTCCAAAGAAGATACAAGAATATAGCCACTACGCTAGTGTAGATATGCGCTCATAAGAGCCGGAATCGCACGATCTTGATTTTAGTATCCGGTGTTATCGGTATGCCTAGGCTGCCATAATAACGATTATAAGTATCGTACATCTCTTTTTCCGAAGCAAACTTTTCATGCCCTTGTCTTTCTTCTGGGCTAAGGCTGCCAAAAGTAGAACTCTCTATTGAAAGCGCAATTCCTTTAGCGAATTCAGTGCCGTCGGTGTTTCTGCACATAGATAACTTATCACCTTCCGCTAACTTCAGGCTTACAAAAGGAGTATTTCTAGGATCATCGACTCTCCAAGTGGACGTTTTCTGCCCGCTAAGAACTAGCTCTGGCAAATTATCTGCGAATAATAATTTTTTAGGTGCTTTCTTTTGCATAGAATTACCAAGAAGTATAACTCAGTCTACATATTAAAGGATAAAAATTTTAACTCGGTGTACAATTTTGAGTAAATATCTCTACCCCTACTTCTTAAAGCCCATTGCCAATTTTTTACATTCGGGACTACTGGTTTTAGTGGGCCCAGGGAGAGTTGAACTCCCGTCTCGTCCGTGTGAGGGACGCGTCATAGCCGTTGGACCATGAGCCCATCAGACAGTTTGCGTTGTTGTAATAGATGAAGATGCAAAGAAAGATGACACTCCAAACCTTACTCCGAAGAATATTACAATCCCTATCAATAAGAAAATAGGTATATAACGCATGCCCTCCCTTGCATTGCCACTATTTAATATCCCATTTAAAATCGCACTGGCTACTGCAGTTATCATTACATTTGATACTGACACAATTAATATTAGCTCAGGAGAAATTTGCGGTATGGAAAACGAAGAAAAAAGTCCAACTGCGCTGGATGGAGCCTGCGCAGAACTAGAAGAGAGATTTGATATGTTATCCAGTATAGTTATCAAAAACGATGAGACTCCATATAGCAGTGGCGCTGCAATTGTAGCTGCTAAGAAGATGAATAGTGCGTAGCTCCTAACCTGTGCACGCATATCGTTTCTAATCGTCTCATTTTGTAGTATGTTGACAGATAAATTTTCCAGTATAAGATGAAGCTCTGCCCCAGACCTTAATCCCTCTCCAATTATCCGCATCGTGTCTTTAAAGAATCTGGAAGTTGTTCTACCTGCCATCTCCGTTAGTGCATCTTTGAAATCCTTCCCACCCTGCGTTTCTATTGCCGCGTGGCTGAGCAATAGATTTAGTTTACCAAATTCTGGTTTTATGGATGCTAAAAAAGAATTTTCGGGTATCATCCCTGCACGTAGATTTGCTGCCATAAGCATGAGCATATCCGGTAACACTTTTTCTATCTGCCTTGACACTGAATCGGCCATAAATAGCAATATAGATCGCGCGAGTATGTAAAATACAAAAAATCCAATTGGGAACATTGCCACTGCTAAAAACGGGTTACCAAGTACAAGAAAAACGACTATGGCTAATAAAACCGAGGCAACTATAAATCCGAAGACCATCTTTCCGATAGTTTCTGTGAAATTTTGGGTTGGCAATAGCGAGTAAGTTATGCTCTCCTCCAGAGTAAGTTTCATTCTTTTTGGAAGAAACTTAGACAGCAATTGTATAACAGCCGGAACTTTTTTATTCTCCATATTACACTCCTATTGCAGGACGCCTGCTCCCGACCATCCCCATAAAAAACACTTGGAATATCAATAGAAATGGAGGTATTATATAAATTATATATAAAACATTAAAATGGGCTATTGATCCAAGTATTATAAAAACTGACATCCCTAAGCTTGGAAGAACTACTGAGATTAGCATGTACGCTAGAGACATTGGCGTCAACTCTGCTGCATATGTTCTCATGTCTGATTGCTGTTTTTTAATAAGCATATCATTTATAAGAGACAGTGTGCCGTGTATATCGCTTCCTGATTTTATGGCGTTTACGATTATGTCTATGGCACGACGAAGGGACTGAGATGGTACGCGCCTAGAAAGTCTATTCAATGCCTCTTCCTGCGACAATCCGGACTGTATTTCTTCAACGGCTATCTTGAACTCATCGGACACAAGACCATAATCTCCATTTGACACATCGAGCATTGCATTGAAAATTGGGACGCCAGAACCAACCTTTATCATCATTTCTCTTATCGCAAACACTACCTTCTCATCAATCCTTGCTTTGCGTTTTTGAGCCTGAAGTTTTGGATAATTTATAAAATAAATTAGATAAAAAAATGGGACAACGAGAACTAATAAAATTAACACGCCTAAAAATTGAGATGTCAGCAATCCCTTATTTATTGCTATAAACGTCAAAAAAGCGGATATCCCAACCAGCATTACTACTAGTAAGATCGTTATAAAAATGCCCGCAGAAATATAATCAAGCGATGGAATATTCATGCCCCCTTCCAAAAGTGCGCTATCCATATCTGGAGACAGATTTTTCAAGGAATACGCCAGCTTTCTGAATTTTCTGCCGAAAAATAATGCCTTTTCTGGCGTAACTATTATTGCTGGTATCGCTCTCCGGGAATCCTTCATCTATACCATCTCCACTTGTTCCGGATCACCGTTTGAACTGACAATTTTCATGAGCTCTTCTTTTTTCGTGTAGTAAGTACTTGCGACTTGACCTATCTTGTTTACACTATTAACGTTATGGGCCGCTAACCAATTTAACACGAGTTCTTTTTCGTCCAGATCGGCTTTTACCTCTTCATGCGTTAGTCCCGAATAAAGCTCCAATTTATTCTCTATTTTCTGTGAAACGTTAATGGTTCTCTCTATCTGGTCTGTTCTGGGTTTCCATTCAAAAAGATTATTTGTCTTTAGCTCCATTTTTCCCGCCACGTAGTGTTCGGTTACCTCAGCCAGTTCTAAAACCCGTCGTTTTCCACTCTTTCTCTGCCTAAAGGCCGTTATTATCAAGTCGAGTGCGGATATCTCAATATCCGGAAGATTTATTGGTTCCGACAACAATCTCTTTACTACCTGCTGAGCGGTTTCTGCATGCAGCGTTGCATATACTGAGTGACCTGTCATAAGGGCTTCAAACAGTGTTTCTGCATCATCTTTCTTTCTTATCTCACCTACTACGATCCTATCTGGTCTCATCCTAAGTGAATTAATCAACAGATCCAACATCGTTACTTGTCCTTTGCCCTCCGAATTCGGCTGTCTTGTTACTAGAGGCACCCAATGAAGAAAGTTCGGTAAAACAAGTTCATTTGTATCCTCTATTGTTATAATCCTCTGGTTAGGGGGTATAAATGGCATAAAAACATTTAGGAGACTCGTCTTACCAGATGCTGTACCACCGGTAACTATCATTGACAATTCATACTGTATTGCCTGCCAAACGAATGCGACTAACGCAGGAGATAACGTTTTTGTTCTTAAAAAGTCCACTATTGTCCATGGCTCCGCTCTAAATTTCCTTATATCTAAAGTATTCCCATGAAAAGACACTGGGAAAAGTGTTGCATTTACACGGTCGCCATTTATAAGCTGCGCATCTAAGAGAGGGGAGAGTGTGGTTATCTGTCTTCCAACTTTTCTTGCTATTTGTTCTGCGTAGCTCTCTATTCTATTTTCTGTCTCTATACGAATGTTAGTTTCTAGCCAGCCATATTTTCTGTGATAGACCATTACATTTGTCTTTGAATCATTAACAACTATCTCTTCCAAGTTTGCGTCCATATCCAATATTTCTAGAACGCCGAGACCGAACATTTCATGAAGCAAAGTTGCCGAAAGCGTAATATAGACTCTGTCAGATAAACCTGGCATTAGATTTTTTAACTTTACAGTTACTAAATCCAAAAATTCTATCTTCAATGCGGGACCTGTGCTTTCAGACAGCCTCTGGATCTTAGATGATTCTTCCCGTATTAGCTGGGTTCTTATTTCTGAAAGTATCGCCCGTGTACCCGCGTCTATAACCGGTACGTCGGCGTGATAAACCATTGTAAATTTATTTGAAACCCTAAGAATCTTTATATTTGAAACTATTCCGTCAGAAACGACATCATAGCTGTCTATCTGCTCCTGTTTGGCCTCCATGGAATAATGTATTAGTTAGGAGTTATATACTTTAAAAGAATAATGTAATCTGATAGTGCCAATTGCAAATTTTTGTCTTCTGAAGCGCTGAACAGTACTTCCGAAAGTGGTATTCAATTATAATAACATCATCGGATATAAAAATATGTGGAACGTCTTTTCGGATGTAAGATATGTAAACTGCATTACAAAAACAAAGGTGCTGCTCAAAAATGCTATAATTGGTGTTCTACTCACGGCAGTTGTAATTTAGAGATCACAAAGCTGTCCATCGAAAGAAACAGAAAACGTAAGGAATTGAATAGATAGTTATCCCGCTGGTTCTTTAATCGTCAAAAGCTTAGCGGAAAATATCTTGGCAGTTACCGTCGTTTTGGCGGTTCTTATCCCCAAAGCTAGGATTATCAATAAATCTGCCAGAATCCAACAGTCATACAGTATCACAGAAAGCATGAAATAGAAATACCGTACTACGTAGTTCTTTGAGCATGTTTTCCATCTAAACGTGTATTCTTTCACTCTATGGCCAGTTTCGACTAGTTCCCAAAACGCCCAAATTTTAGACGAGTATCTGCAGAAAGCACCCTCTATAAACGAGCAGCAGGAACCCGTAGGTAGCATTCTGAGAAGTTGAGTTCCCAAAATTTACCTTCGGAACTACTGCTGAATTTGGGCTCGACGGGATTTGAACCCGCAATCATTCGGTTTCTACATATTATTAAAAGCCGAGTGCTCTACCTGGTTGAGCCACGA